>NZ_JADEXI010000125.1:0-9954 GCF_015207185.1 Microcystis sp. LEGE 08355
GGGTTAGGGGTGAGGGCGATTAACCATCTCTGCCATTACTTATGAAAAATGGTATAACGCATTCTCAACCTCCATCATTTGCTCAGATGTCAGATTTCCTAATTTACGCAAAAGCTTTGCATGGGGAATTGTAACGATGTTTTGTACATCAAAGACTCCTTCTCTAAGGAAGCGAGCTTGGACTTTAACTTCAAATCTTGAACCACGAGAGCTTGTCGTATGTGGAACCAGAGTCGCTAAGGCACGCTCTTGATTGAGCGCAGGAATACTGATAACCAAACAGGGTCTGACTTTGGCCACATAACCCAGATCAACCAGCCAAACCTGACCACGATCAGGGCTATCCATAGGAAGCTTCCTGATCGTCTAATTCTAGAAAAATTCCCTCGGCATTGAGGACTAGATCTTCATCAGATAAGGGCGGAAAATCCAGGTGAATTGTCCGCTTCAGAATCTCTAATAGCAAATCTAACCGCTCTGAGTCTGTCAAGCGGTCAAAGGTATCTAAAAGTTCCTGAACTATAGCAGTCATAGCGGTTGCCCTATATCTGCTCAATACTATAACACAAGCTTAACAAGGCTCTTAGTCATTGCTTGACAGCCCCAATAAATTCTGAATGTAAGTTTGGAATCCCCCCAAACCGCCATCGTCATCCCAACGCTGTCTGAAAGTTGGTAACTTCTCCAATTCCATCACATTCCCACCCTGATACCTGACTCGATAATCAAACATCTTATCTGCTTTTGCTGATACAGGTGGATTATCAAAATCAATAGCCCAAAGCACCTCAACAATTCGATAGATGTCGTAATTATCCTTGCCAATTTCACGTTCGGCTTTGCAGTCGAGAACTTTTACTAAATGGGTAACATACCCTCGCTGTCTGAGTAGTATCAAACTATCTTTTTCGGGTTTATTGGCATTGACTTCATCATCTTTCCATTCCAGTTGGAAGGGCGATGAAACCTTATATTTCCGATATGCCCATGTACCATCGTTTCGCCTTACATTTTTAGTCCACTTCAGATATTGTAAATCCATGTCAATATCTCTAAATAAAACTATAAGTTAAACTCGATCGCGATGACGGCGATCAGCGATAAAAGACTCCACCAATTTGACATCTTCGACGCTACCGATCACTAAAGGTGTGCGGGTGTGTAATTTATCGGGAACGATATCTAAAAGATTTGTCACCCCATCACTAGCTTTACCTCCTGCCTGTTCAATTAAAAAAGCAAGGGGGGCAGTTTCATAAATTAAGCGCAATTTTCCCTGGGGATTTTTAACAGTACCCGGATAGAGAAAAACACCACCCTGCATTAAAATTCGATGGATATCTCCCACTAATGCCCCACTGTAACGGGCCGTGTAACCATCATGACGGTGAACATAACGAGTATAGTCGCGAATTGCCTCATCCCACTGCCAAAAATTGCCCTCATTGGTACTATAAATCGGGCCATGGTCGGGGATAATAATATTCTCTTGGGCGAGGATAAATTCCCCTAAACTGGGGTCAAGGACAAAGGCATGAACACCGCGACCGATCGAGTAAACTAAGATAGTCGAAGGTCCGTAGAGAATATAACCGGCGGCGATTTGTTGACGACCATTTTGCAGTAAATCCCGCGCCTCTCCGTCTAAATCATTGTCCTCCTGTTGACGGATGGCAAAAATCGAACCCACATTTAGGTTAATATCCACATTGGAAGAACCATCGATCGGGTCGTAGAGTAGGGTATAGCGACCGATGGGACAGTTTTCCGGGATATAATAGGGTTTATCCATTTCCTCGGAAGCAAGACGGCAAACTAAACCACTTTGCTTAAAAACCGAGATAAATACCTCATTGGCAAAAACGTCCATTTTCTTGACTGATTCCCCTTGGACGTTGGTTTCTCCAGTAAAACCTAGCACATCCGCCATTAATCCCGCTTTACTGAGACGACGGGCAATTAATTTCCCCGCTAGGGCAATCCGACTCATAATTGCGCTTAAATCCTGCGCGTCGGGGGAAAAGCTTTGTAATTGTTGCAGGACGTGACGGGAGAGGGTGGTACAATCTCGATCGAGGCTATGTTCGGGGATAGAAAAGGGAATATTGCTAACCATAACTGTAATTGCCAGTGTTGAAGTAAAAAGGGAAACCCGTCTAGTCTCAATTATGACTATGGTTTGATCCTAGCCAAGATTTTCCCTATTGCGGGCCAATTTTTAGATCAGTTTTAGAGTTGGCTAATTTTCCCCTCATTGATCATTAAATTTTGGTCAATAAGTAGCTGTTTATAATTAAATTGAAGATGGATCCCCCCTTAATCCCCCCTTGATAAGGGAGGGGTTGATCCCCCCTTAATCCCCCCTTGATAAGGGGGGTGTCTGACAGTTTTTAACACCTAACTACTTACTTGCCCTCTCAATTTAAGTCGATGGGGATACACCGGGCAAGCGTTTATATTTCAAGTAATAGGCAAAAACTGTTATTAAAACAATAACGATTGTGCCGATACCTAAATAGTTAGGAACCCAAAAAGCTGCCGCAATGGTGTTAATTTCTCCCGGTTTTAAATGCCAAATTAACTGATTATCAACTTGTTCTACCGAGGTATTTAATCCTGAGTCATCTTCAATATTTTGACCAGCGAAGGAAGTCTTTAAAGCGAAGTCGATATCAACTAAGGAACCGGGGCTAATGATAATATTTCCCTGTTCGGAAAGCACACCTAAAGCCCGCAAATCAACGGTTAATTTTAAGTTTTTCTGGTTCAAAAAGAACCAATCTTGTTCTGTCACTGCCAGTTTTGAATCTAGTTGCAGTAACTTTATATCATCGGTATTAGGGGAATTTTTGATTTTAAAGGAAGAACTAGGATCAAAAAATTGATTGAATTTTTCCTCTAATTCCTGACTATTACTAAAGGGAATAGTGACAATTATTTCTCGTTCGGAAATATGAGCGGTTTTCCCCTTAAGTAATTTTGCCCTCTGTTCGATACTATTTAACCATTTAGTGGCTTCGGTTTGACTGAGACTGGTT
Source organism: Microcystis sp. LEGE 08355 (assembly GCF_015207185.1). NCBI lineage: Bacteria > Bacillati > Cyanobacteriota > Cyanophyceae > Chroococcales > Microcystaceae > Microcystis > Microcystis sp. LEGE 08355. The sequence continues at coordinate 3,039 of NZ_JADEXI010000125.1, forward strand.
AAACGTTGTCCGAGGGTGATATGTTGAATAATTTCCCCGTGGTGTTGGTGGGGAAAATTAATGCCCACATCGTAACGGACACAGCCAGTTAAAAAGAGAAAAATACCGCATAAAAAGGGCAGAATAAAGCGGTTTTTCCCGATTTTTTCGGTGGTTGGTTGATTCATAATTAATCTTCTTCTAAGTCGTCATAACTTGCTGAACTGCCACCGCTAACCGTAACTAGATCGATTTGCTGACGATAATAGTCTACATCTTTTACCTCCACTTCTACCTCATCACCGAGACGATAGGCAACGCGATTTTTCCGTCCTACCAAACAGCTATGACGGGCGCGATATTCGTACCAATCATCCTTGAGAGAAGAAACATGGACCAACCCTTCCACTAATAAATCGGAAATTTCCACGAAGAAACCATAGGATTGTACACCGGTAATTAAGCCGCGAAAAACTTGACCCATTTTTTCTTTCATTTTCTCGGCTTTTTTCAATCCTTCTAGGTCTTTTTCGGCATCTTCAGCAATTTTTGAGCGATCATTGAGATGGGAAACAATTAGATGGCTTTCTTCTTCTAACTCCTCCTGAATTTGACTTGGGAGAATATTCCAATGAATCTGTCCATGACAGCTATTACTGCCCAAATTAACCCCGACTTTGACGATTTTGCTGCGGCGATCTTTCCCCTCAGTTAATAGGAGTTTTAACACCCGTTGTACCCAAAGATCGGCATATCTTTGTAGGGGGGAGAGACAGTGGGTATAATTGCTAGGATAGGCCAAACCAAAATGGGGCAGAGGATGGCTGCTATATCTAACTAATTTGAGAGTTTCTTGCAGGAGATAATTGAGGACTTTCACCGATGAAGAAGCGGAAAAAGTGCGGGTGAGATTTTGATAGTCATTGGGTTTAATCTCCTCCTCGGCAGTTAAATTTAATTCTGCCCCTAAATTATTGGCTAATTTGAGTAAATCCTCCAATTCATCCCAATCCGGTTCCGATTGTCCACAGTAGATACAGGGCAAGTTTAAAGCTTGCAAATGTTCAGCGACAACTTTGCCGGCTAAAATTGCCACTTCTGTCAGTAAAGAACGGGCCGGTAAATTATTAGAAGCGAGAACAGTCCCCCCCCGTCCTTCGTCTTTGTAGGGAGAGATTTTGTCTAATTGAATATCAAAACTACCCCGCTGCAGACGTTGGGATTTTAGGGTGGGGCAAACGCTGAAAAATAAATCTTTCAGGGTTTCAACGGTATCGGTGGGGGCAGCTTCGCTATCTTCTTCACTGAGCAGATCGCGCACCTGTTGATAGGTAAAATGTTGATCCACTTGGATGAGGCTGCGGGTGATTTCGTACTCCACTAGCTCCCCCTTATCATCGAGGGTGACGAGGATAGAAATAGCGGGGCGCTGTTCTTGGGGTGACAGGGAACAACGACTGGCAAGGGCAGCCGGGACTAATGGCAGCACTTTTTCGCCTAGATAGACGGCAGTTCCCCGTTTTTTGGCAACTTTATCCAATAATCCGCCCCGTTCGATGTAACGGGTGACATCGCTGATATGAATGGCGACTTGCCAGCGATTTTGGTTGATTTTCTCTAAAGAAAAGGCATTTTCAATGATTGGGGGATAATCCAGGGGGGTGTCATCTTCGATGGTAAAGGTGAAGAGTGGGGTTAAATCTCGCAGTTGTTCTTTTTCGCCACTATCGAATAAATCTGCTAAATTATCGGCAATTTCGAGGGCTTCTGGCGGAAAATTATGGGGTAGATCGTGTTTACAGGAGACGATATCTGTGTCGGCAGCGGCCTCGGCCGTGGAACCGAGAATGCGAGTAACTTTACCGATGGGAGGCATTTCCCCTAGGGGATAACGGAGGACGGAAACATGAACGAGGTGATCGATATTTTCTTGGAGATTTTGACCATTTTCGAGGAGATTAAGCGTAAATTTCAGGCGATCATCGAGGGGAACCGCCACAAACTGCTCATTTTCCTGTTTTACTTGCGCTAGAAGTGAAGGATTAGCTCGTTCGAGAATTAATCTCACCTCTCCTTCTGGGGAACGACGACGGGTTCCCTCACGGATGATTTTGACTAAAACTCGATCGCCATTCCAAGCGTTACTGAGATGATTTTTCGAGACGTAGATGTCATCAGCATCTTCGATATCTTGGATAGCAAAGCAAAATTCTTTACTGGAACAGCGCAGCTTTGCTTCTACGATATTTTCCTCGATCACACGACGATAGCGCCCGCGTTCTTTGGCAACCATTCCCAGACGTTCCAAAGCATCGAGAATCACTTGCAATTTTTCGCAGCTTTCGGGATTGTCTTCGCAGCCCAGTTTTTTTTCGAGAATTTTACCCGTAGCTAATTTATCATCACTAAGATGAGAGAGGAGTGTGGCGATCGAGAAGTCCATCTAACAATAATCCTTACTTACAAGACACTGACGGAATGGTGGACAATTAAGTTTAAATACTTATATAATGAGAGGATTGATTTAAACAAACCATTGACTCGAGAGATTATCTCTGTCGGGGTAATTGCGGTCGCTGGTGGTGACAGTGAAGGTAAACTGACCAAGCATCGAACACCCGAACCTACCCTGAGAATTATCGAAGCCTTCGTTAGTATAAGCCAATAGCGAACACTGGCAAACTTTTTGGCAATCGCTAGTCTTTCTGGCAGAAGCTTCAGCCTAGTAGAATCTTGTTGCTGTGGGCAAGGCTAATCCTAGGACTGAAAATTTTATCTAACCTTTAATCTTAGCAAGAACTTGCTACATTTTTCCATAATTACGATAGAGTATTCTAATATAAGTACAAAAGAACTCGAAAAAGTCACCATGTTGCAAAAGTTACGCCAACGTTACCCCCAAGTTGCCCTGATTAGCGAGTTAGTTCAAATCGATCACGGCAAGTATATTGTGAGAGCGATCATCGAAATTGAGGGAAAAACGGTCGTTACAGGTTTAGCTGCGGCAGATACGGTGGAAATCGCCGAAGATAGAGCCAGAGAACGAGCTTTACTGCTTTTAGAGGCTGAAAACACCCCCGATCTCCAGCTTGTGGAAAAAATCAGCCCCAATAATATTTCTCTACCGTCCGATTTACCTAAAACCGTCCCTAGTGCCAAAAAATCGACTAAAACGGCTAAAGTCACTGAAATACCTCGTCCTGAAGCTAAAATTGAACCGGAATTACCCCAAGTTCAGGATATTCCCCCGGCTAAAATTGAACCGGAATTACCTCAAGTTCAGGATATTCCCCCGGCTAAAATTGAACCGGAATTACCCCAAGTTAAGGATATTCCCTTACCGGAACCAGAGCCTTTATTATTAGAAACGGAAACCGATAATTACTCCTTATTATCAGAATTGCCAGAAGAAGCGAGTTTAACTGAAGAAGAAACCCCAGAACCGGAGCCAGTTGTTGTTATTCCCGAAGAAATCGATTATTCAGTCCTTAAAACTAAAATTGATGTAGAGATGAAACGATTAGCTTGGACCACAGAAAAAGGTCGGGAATACCTGATTTCTACCTATGGCAAAAAGTCCCGTTTACTCCTAACTAATGAGGAGTTATTAGAATTCTATAACTACTTATCTAGTATCAGTGCCTAATCAATAAACCTGCTGCATAAATCAAAAATCTTCCGTTAAGTGAGGAGTCTCCGAGCCAGTATTCTCCGAGTCAGGAGAAGCAGAAAGAAATAGATTATTTTCTGGCAGTAGAAAAGCGATCTTTTTCTGTAAAAATCCTTAAGTTAAGGACTTTAATAGCATCTGCGATTAAAAACTCACTTTTGCGGGAGATATAATAAAAAAGTAAGCTATTAAGTAGGGAGGCACAATTATTTGTAGGATGGGTTAGCGGTAGCGTAACATAATCGGGCGTTGGGTTTCATGCTTCAACCCAACCTACGTTCATCTTATATTTAATTCCACCCACCCACTTAGCTGCCAGTCTTTTTCTCCCTATCTCCCTATCTCCCTATCTCCCTATCTCCCTATCTCCCTATCTCCCTATCTCACTGATAACTGATAACTGATAACTGATAACTGATAACTGATAACTGATAACTGATAACTGATAACTGATAACTGATAACTGATAACTGATAACTGATAACTGATAACTGAATTAGTTTCTCACTGCTTCTGTTTCTGCTTCTTTGGGAACAACAACTGGCACTCCGCTGACTGTTTCGATTTGATAAATAACGCGACTTAATTGGGAAGGACAACAGAGAGGATCCGTATCTTTATAGCGATTAAAAACCACAATAATTCGATCGCTATTTTGTAAAACAATTCTCTGAGATGCTCCATCAGTGCGGGAATCCATCGGTCGCGGGGAAAGAGTGCCAGCGAATTTACCATCGACAAAAACAAAGTCTTGATAACCCATCGGTCGGCACATTCCATCCACTCCACTCATGGCCGAAATAACGCTAGTTTTACCATAGGTTTGCACGGACCCGTACAGTAACCATCCTGCTTTATTAAGCGCTTGATCATTGGCAGTAATTGCCGGACGAACCTGTTCACGACACTGGTTATCAATCACGGTTTTAACGGGAGATTTGGGGATAGGTGCCTTGGCTTTATTCCAATTAGTTAACGGTCGATCAAACCAAGCTCGCGGAGTCTCTTTTTCTGGGGTTTGGCTAATAATTTCTAATAGCTTCCATGTTTCCGAATTGTGATTAGTAGCTGGATTGGAGACGGTTTCAACGCTAACTTTAATTTGATAGAAAAATCCTGGTTTATAATCAAATCCCTCGATACTATTAGGGAACAATCTCCAGTTTTCCTCTGGTTTTTCTCGCATCTGTAAACAGTCTTTGGTTGGGCCTTGGCTACAGGGTTGTTTCCGAGAATTGATATAAATTGTCCTTTCCGTGCGCGTGGTAGTTGGTGCGGGGGTAAAAGTGAGTATTCCTAAACCTTCGGGAGTACGATAAAATAACTGTAAATCGCCTTTAGCTGTCACTTGGAATTGTTCCACTCCTTGCAAGGCAGCAAGATATTGATTTTCTTGTTTCATCTGCGGTTCCGGACAAGCTTTTTTCGTAGTAGCGATCGCTTGGTTAACCTTGAGCGTGTCATTATTGACTTGATAGCCGGTATTATACTGGTTGCATCCGGCCGAACCACTGAGGATATTTTTCTGGAAAGCGGCAGTAATTTCCGTTTCTTTCACCAAACTTCCGGCTGTCCACCCCCTGAGTTTCCATCGAGTCCCCTCCAAAGGGGAAGTATTAGCGATCGCCGCTTTCCCCGCTAAAGCACAACTTAGGGCAATTGTCAAGAAAATTCCCGTTTTTTTGGCGTTCAAAATTGCTATTCTCCTCGTCAAAGCAACAATTGTATTATGGCGTGGGGTAATCGACTGAGTGGTTAGGATAATTTTTCGGATTTCTCTTTCTGACCATCCCGTGACGGATGAAGAGAGAACAAGTTCCCTCAAACCTTAACCCAGTCAGAAAGCCATCGTTGTCATTAATCACTTTTTGCCCTCAAATGGCCAAAAGTTGACCCCAGTTCACCTTAAGCAGTACAATAAAAACCTTGAGTGACCCCTTAAACAAAAAAAACATCATGGCACAAGGACAAGGATTCGGATTCGGTCTCGGTAAGATTAAAGAACTACAAGACGCTTTCCAAAAAGCGCAACAGGTGCAACAAGGGGCCAAAGTTCTGCAAGAAGAACTGGAAACTATGGAAATTCCCGGCCAGAGTGAAAATGGCTTGGTGACAGTCTATCTCAGTGGCAACCAAGAACCCCGGGGGATTGAAATCGATCCGGCTCTCCTCTCCCAAGATCTGGAGATTGTGGCTGGGTCTATTCTAGAAGCCATGAAAGTCGCCTATAGTGCCTCCACGGAAACCATGCGCAGCAAAATGGAAGAACTGACCAGTGGTTTAAATATCCCCAGTATGTAATCGCTTTTGACCGCAATGGTAAGATGGAAAGTTGGACTAACAAACAAGGAGGTTCAACTTTGCTGACTTTGGGTGTCAATATCGACCATGTGGCCACAATTCGCCAAGCGCGCCGCACCGTGGAACCAGATCCCGTGGCGGCGGCAGTTTTGGCCGAAATCGGTGGTGCTGATGGCATTACCGTTCACTTGCGCGAGGATCGTCGTCATATCCAAGATCGCGATGTGCGGATTCTCCGGCAAACGGTGCGGACTCATCTGAATCTGGAAATGGCCCCGACGGAGGAAATGATCGCCATTGCTCTCGATATTAAACCCGATTATGTCACCCTTGTCCCCGAAAAGCGCCAGGAAGTGACCACGGAAGGGGGGATCGATATGCTGGGCAATTTTGACCGTTTTTGTCGGGTTGTAGAGCGCCTGCAAGCGGCTAATATCCCCGTTAGTTGGTTTATTGATGCCGATTTTGCCCAAATTCAAGCGGCCGCTAACACGGGGGCGAAATTTATTGAACTCCATACCGGTCAATACGCCGAAGCACAACAGGAGAGCGATCGTCAAGCATCGTTAACAATTCTTAAAGAAGGTTGTGAATACGCTTCCTCTCTGGGTTTGCGGGTGAATGCTGGTCACGGTTTGACCTATTGGAATGTTTATGCCGTCGCCTGTTTGCCCAATATGGAAGAATTGAACATTGGTCACACAATTATCAGTCGTGCGGTTTTGGTCGGGTTGGAACGGGCTGTTAGGGAAATGAAATTGGCTATGCGTGGACAATTGTAAAAGCCATCAGCTATCAGCTAATCTCCCGACTAACGAACAATTACACTGAAAAATTAAAGGAAAGATGATGACAACTTATTATTATTTGGTAGCCAGTCAAAAGTTTTTAGAAGAAGAAGCGATCGAAAAGGAAGTTTTGAAGGAAAGAATCAGGAATTATCAAGAAAAAGGTCAAGAAATAGAT
>NZ_JADEXI010000126.1:0-9939 GCF_015207185.1 Microcystis sp. LEGE 08355
TTGAAGAAGTTTGAGCGTAGCCTACTCTTTCTTGCTTTTCGTACCAAGCTTGTGTTCTGAGATGGAGAGCTTTATTGTAAACTAATCTTACACAGCCCAAAGTGCGCCGCAATAGCGACTCTTGTTCGGGTGTTGGGTAAAATCGGTAGCGATAGCTTTTCCATGTCTCACATTTTAGCATATATTTCGTAAACGATGCTCATATTTAACAGTAAAGCCGTCGTAGAACGACGGGGTTTCAGACCCAAATTTTCGATGATTTCGGACAAAAGAGAGAGTGGAGGGTGTTCAAACACCTAACTATTGATTATAGGTCAACTTTCTGCATAACACTCTCCAGAGTAAGGATATGGGTCAACTTTCCGTATATCACCCCATTTAGGCGCAATCGCCAGAACTTTTCCCCATATCACCCCCAAAAGCCTGTTAGCCAGATTAGCTTACTGCAAACAATCTCCTTTAAGGAAACTTATCACAAAAGCTTTCCATAGTCGTAGCAAAAATTCTTAGATATGACTGCACTTTGTTACAAAATTTCACTATTATTTCGGGTGCGGTGATTTGTTAGGTTTCTTGGTTCACAACTTCTTTAATAATTGGTCATACTCTGGGTGAGAGCCTATCCAAAACTAAACAATTACATTCTTATTCTTGATTCTTCCCTTGCGCTCTCCAACCTATACCGACTCTGATTGACCAGAGCTGGTCTTCTTGATTGACCTCCTTAAATTCTAAGCTTGGATGACTTGGGTTATCTTTCCATAACTTGTAATTTTTTCTGGCTGTTCTTTTCACTCTTTCTGGTAGCTGTTGAAATAAGCCGACGAAATCTGGATTTAGTTCCGACTTCATAGCTCATCAAATCCCATTTCTTCAGTCTGTCCGTTTTCTGAATCCGCAATAGCTTTCTGAGCAAGTTCTTTGAGAATTAAGCTGTCTTGGGGTTTAGATAATGTTTCTTGCCATTTGATTTCATTTTCGATGTCTTCAATAAACTGCTCTGCCAGTTCGTCTTGAATTGCTTCTGGCAGTTCTTGAGCTTTTTGTACAGCTTTACTTAGAAGTGTTGATAACATTTCTTTTCTTCTCTTCTCTTGAAAACATCACTACATATTATAGGTCAACTTTCTGTATAAAACTCTCTGGGGTAACGATATGGGTCAACTTTCGGTATATCGCTCTATTTAGGCGCAATTGCCAGAACTTTTCCCTATATCACGCCCAAAAGCCTGTTAGCCAGATTAGCATCTTGTCAAAAACCTTGTTTAACTAAATTCGTGACAATTAGGCTCATTCTAGCGATGATTCCTAGATCTGACCGCACCCCTTGACAAAAACTGACAATTATTCGACCTTTAGCGATCGCTATCGGGGGATAGTTGTTTTTTGTTACAGCAGTGTGGAGAAGGGAGCGGGTTTTTCAAGTTGGATTGGGAGTTAATCATGCTATTAAAAACCGATTCAATATAACGGCTAAGATAAGCGGCGGCAGATAACCTTTGCATCACAACCAATAATTTCTCATCCGTCCGCTTCATCGACTTGTTAGCCTGCGTTTGTGCTAATGCTGAGAACTACAATTCGTCAATTGTTACCAACCCACCTTCCGTAAACTGAATCACCAGTTCATGGCTATCTAATAAAGCAGTTCCAACCAGGGGTCGCCGTCCTGTGGCAAATACACGAGTTTCTCGCTCCTGACCATTCCAGATAATAATTGCTTTGTGAAGAGGCAGCATTACTTGGCTGTTGTCTGCTAAATTCGCACGCATATCGTACCTGAAAGGAAGATTCAGTAATGCTACTGCCTCCGATGGTAAACAAAGCTCATCTTTAAATCCTGTATCTACTACAAACTCAATCGGAAAGTCAGCGCGATTTGGAATCCGAAATGGGATAGTGATGATCGGGTGTCCATTAGCCACAATACCTGAAATCACTTAACTACACGCTCCATAACACCCCCACCAAAAGCGGCAGCAACGTTGTAGCCAATTTTGATCCCAAAGAGCCGAGCATGGGGGTGTTTCTCGCTCAATAAGTCAGCAGCGTGTAAGCCATTTTCATTAACTTTGTAGTCACCTGTTTCAATGTCAATGATGACCATCTTGCCAATGTTTTCTTCAACTTCCACCTCTTGACGGATTCTGCTTTCGTACAGTTTCTCTGCACGTTGAGCAACTTCTTCACGGCTTAAAAGGATAGCTTGCATATACTAACTCCCGATTGCGATTTGACTTCTGGAGACCTCTCTATAATATCTCACAGGTCTGTAGGATGAGCTTATGCTCATGCTACTACGTCTCTACAAGATTGGCGTACTGCTACCCAGTGCCTTCGGCATCGCATTTAGACTTACAGCTTCAATCAATGTGCATGGTGCGTTCCCCAAAAATCGATCGCTGGAGCGGTAGAAGTTGCATTAGGGAACGCACCCTACAGCGATAGCGTACTACAGCGATAGCGTACTGCTACGCAGTGCCTTCGGCATCGCACTTCAAACTAACTTGCCCTTGCAGAATCACCGCAACTAAACTAAACTTAGTTTGTAGATTTGGTTTTTTAAGAGCATGGAAACTGTAAACATTCATCAGGCTAAAACAAACCTTTCTCGGCTATTGTCCCGTGTGGAACTCGGAGAGGAAATCGTTATTTCAAACCGAGGTATTCCAATTGCTAAACTTGTTCCATTTCGGACATCTTTAGATCGACGGTCTAGTTTAGGACAAGATCGAGGGATGTTTACCGTACCAGATGATTTTAATGCCCCTTTACCAGAAGATATTTTGGTAGCATTTGAGGGTGGTGCGGAGTGAGACTTTTACTGGATACACAATGCTGGCTGTGGTGGTTTGCCCAACCAGACAAGTTAAGTGAGAATGTAATTGAACAAATTGCCAACGAAAGCAATGAAGTGTGGTTTTCTGTTGCCAGTGTTTGGGAGATGGGAATTAAAGTCTCAATCGGTAAATTACCACTGCCAGAGCAAATAGATAATTATGTCTCTACTCGAATGACCCAACTAGGAGCTAGATCGTTAGAGATCAATGCTTCTCATGCTTTGCGGGCGGCTGCATTGCCTTTACATCATCGTGATCCTTTTGACCGAATGCTGATTGCACAAGCTCAGGTAGAAGATATGACACTTGTGAGTGCGGATTCAACATTTAATCAATATGAAGTGTCTTTGCTTTGGGCAGCTAGTTCTTAGTCATAAACACAGAATTTCAGCTGCCTTCTAGATGTTCGTCAACCAAATTCTGTGTAGTTGCAATTATTAACTCGCACATTTTTGCAACTAATTGACTGTCATTTCTGGAAGACTCCAAAGTGACTTGACACTGACCTGCACAAGAGCCTTCAATTTCACAGCCTTTGCAGAAATCGTTCTTACAGCTTCAATCAATAGGCATGGTGCGTTCCCCAAAAATCGATCGCTGGAGCGGTAGGAGCCACATTAGGGAACGCACCCTACAGCGATAGCGATCTGCTATGCAGTGCCTTCGGCATCGCACTACAGTTGCATAACGGAATAATTTGATCGCATCTCCACCAATTAAATAAACCACGATCGCCGACCTAAACTATAGCGTTTCCTACGCTAGTGAGGTACACCTGTTTTTCTTACCTTTTGCCTCTTGCCTTTTGCCTAAAACCCATAACTTTTGTACCTCAGCAGACTGAAAAACGCTATATATCATCTAATCTGTCTGAGGTTTTCTTAGATAAGCAGCTAGTTCTTCAGAAATTACGAAACGAGGAGCATCATTATAGGTGATTTCATAAACTAACGCCTGATTCTCCAAAATTCTCAGCTTATTTCTAAGGTAAGCATGATCCTCAAAGTAATATTTGAGAGTGAAGTTATTGGTATCTTCACAATACATTACACCCTTATTCATAATGATAAACTGACGAGCAAATGGACAGTTTTGTAGATCACTTCTCATATCTGCTAGAAGTTCGGGAATTAGACTCTCAATATTTAGAAATACACTTTCCGAAGGCTGTGGCAGTAGAAAGCTCGGTTTAGCAATATTTTTGTGCGGAACTGCGAGTTTCAAAAGAGCTTTGTTAATTGATTCAAGTGCTGTTACTATTTTTGCTGAAGCGTCATTTATTGTAAGTGTAACAGGTGGTACTGAACCAGAAATTCCTAATCTAGTATTGTAATTATAAGAGTGGCCAGAAAGAGCCTTATACTCTACTTCAAGTAGTACATTTTCTCCAAAAAGCTTATCTGCTTGAGAGTGAGTCGCCACGTCAAAAAAGAATGGATTATCTTGATCAATAACAGATATTTGGAGAGGAAATAAATTTCCTAAATTACTCATGATTTTGGGCAAGGGCGAAATATTAACCTTGACTTCAATTGCTGGGGCATCTGTAAGTGAAAGAATTCCAAGTTGAATAGCCTGCTCTTTTTCTGGTTTAAGTCTAAATAAGTGTGTTAAACGTGGTTTGGAGAAATGTCTTTTAGCCCAGATTGCATCAACAATAAAATGCTTGGCTTTGACTGTATGAGCACCTGCTCGAATGTAATAGCAATTATCATGAGCCATGTGTGGCCCAGCGTGGCTCTCATAAACGGCAACAAGCAAAACAGCCGAATCGGACTGAATGACTCCTCGTCCTACTGAATCAGATATTATTTTAATCTCATATTTAGGAACTGGTTCTACTTGATTAACAATCTGATCAGCCCAGTCGCGTAAATCTTGTCTTCCAACTTTTAGATGTAGGCCATTATCAGCATTACCATGAGAGTCCACACCAGCAATAAAACACCCACCTCCAGAATTTGCAAAGGCAGATACCGCACAGCTTAGTTTCTTCTTGAGGTCTTCCAGACAAGTGCGACTTGATTTGAATTCAAAGTTATCATCCTCTGCGGATGGAAGCTGAGTGAGATCAAAATTTCCTAGGTCAATTTTCATAAGATGTGAAAAGGCGGACAAGTAGTGTAAAAAATGTTTGGCTTCTTATCAATCAAATTATACTATTGTGTGTAACTAAATTCCTGACAATTTAGGCCTATTCTAGCGATGATTCCTATATCTGACCGCACCTCTTGATAAAAATTGATAATTATTAGACCTTTAGCGATCGCTATCGGGGGATAATTGTTTTTTGTCACAGCAGTATGGAGCAGCCTAACTGATGGCTATATTTCCAGATTATCGCCCGCAGCAAACCAATCTTGAGCGAGAAATCGAGGGATGTATCCATTGATGGATCAGGGGTGTCGGCTATTGTAGTAGATATGTTTGGAGTCAGTTCAGGTTGATAAGAAAGGCTGTAATAGACAAAAATAGTCAAAATATTTATAATAGAAGATTGGACTAAAATTTTTTGTGACTTGCCCATGTTATTGTCTTGCGCCACCGGTAGCGAACAATTTTTAGGGAGTGAAGCGATCGCCACTTACGCCACAGCTAAGGCCGTGATCCTGCCGATTCCCTACGAGGCCACCACCACCTATCGCAAGGGTTGTGAAACTGGACCGGCGGCGGTGATTACCGCTTCCCAACAATTGGAAGCTTATGACGAGGAACTTAAGAGGGAAACCTGTTTAGAAGTGGGCATCTATACCCATGATGCGATCGCCGATACCCGTCAGCAACCGCAATTGTCCGCCGAGGAGATGTTAGCCGTCACCACAGCTACAGTTTCGCGTTTAATTGCCGATGATAAATTTGTCGTCGCCGTCGGGGGTGAACACGCTATCACCACGGGAGTAGTACAAGCTTATCGACAAGCTTTATCGGAACCTTTTACTGTGGTTCAAATTGATGCCCATGGCGATATGCGTTTTGAGTACGAAGGCTCCCACCATAACCACGCCTGTGTGATGCGTCGGGTGTTAGAAATGGGTTTACCGACCTTACCCGTGGGAATTCGGGCTATTTGTCGAGAAGAAGCCGAATTAATCGCTAAACAGCAGATTCCCGTGATTTGGGATCGAGATATCGCTAGGGATCCCGATTGGATCGAAAAAGCGATCGCCAAAATTACCACCGAGAAGATATTTTTAACCATAGACGTGGATGGCATCGATCCCGCTTTAATTCCGGGGGTGGGAACACCTGAACCGGGGGGGTTAAGTTGGCATCAAACCCTAAACTTTCTCCGTCGTCTTTTCCAAACTCATCAGGTGATTGGCTGCGATGTGATGGAATTGGCCCCGATTAGTGATTCGGTGGTCTCGGAATTTACCACTGCCAAGTTAATTTATAAGTTAATTGGCTATCAATTTATTGCTTAGGGGCTTGCCTAATTAGGAGCAATCGTGTTATAATAGCAATCCGTGCGGACGTATAGCTCAGTTGGTTAGAGTACATCGTTGACATCGATGGGGTCACTGGTTCGAATCCAGTTACGTCCATAAATTATCTGCCCTAGTCTTGGTCATAATCTTCATTTCTGATGATAGGATGAACGATCGAAGCTCTCCAGACAAACCCTATGACTAGCTTACTGCGCGACTTTTGGTATGTGGCCACACCGGCAAATAAACTTAAACCCGGTCAGCTAATGGCAAAAAAAATGCTAGGTGAACCGATTGTTGTCGGTAGGAGAGAGGATGGAGTAGTGTTCGCATTGCGGGATATTTGCCCCCATCGTGGCATTCCGCTGCACCATGGTTGGATTGAAGGGGATGGGGTGTACTGTTGCTATCATGGCTGGAAATTTAACACTAGCGATGGCGTTTGTTCTGAGATTCCCTCATTAACGGAACACGATCGCCTTGATATTAGCAGAATTTGTGTCACCAGTTATCCCTGTCGTGAAATACAAGGTCATATCTGGGTGTTTATTCCGGCAGACTCAAAAAGAGAAATTAATCAAGAAAATCTGCCTCCTGTGCCGACTATTGCCGATTTTGGCAAACTTACCCCCAAAATAGCCGAAACTATCACTTTTGACTGCAATATTGACCATGCAGTGGTGGGATTGATGGATCCGGCCCACGGTCCCTACGTTCATACTTCTTGGTGGTGGCGCAGCGGTCCGCGCCAATTTCGGGTCAAGGAAAAACAATACGAACCTGTTCCCCTCGGTTTTCGTCTTGCTCCCTATGATATGCCCGTCAGTGCGAAACCCTATAAAATTTTGGGTAATAAGGTATCGATTGAAATCGTTTTTGAATTGCCCTCGGTGCGTACAGAGATACTACGAGGTGAGCGCTATTTGGCCTGTGCTTTTACGGCAATTACTCCCATCGATGAAAATCACTGCGAAGTCCATCAAAGTTTATACTATACGATTCCTTGGTTGGCATTTTTAACCCCTCTTTTGCGTTATTTAACCCTACAATTTCTTAAACAGGATCGTGATGTGGTAATTAAACAACAGGAAGGACTTAGTTATCATCCAGCTTTGATGTTAATTGATGATGCCGATACCCAGGCCAAATGGTATTATCGCCTTAAGCAAGAATACGAAAAATCTCAAGCAGAAAAGCGGGATTTTGTCAACCCCATTAAAGCACAAATTTTACGATGGCGTAGTTAGAATTTGATGATTTGATTACTGGACTTGCCCACTGATTATTTATTCTCCGTTTTGCCTTTTGGCTATTGCCTCTCCTCAATTCACAAACCGGGGGATTTTAATCGCTTTGGTTGTCGCTATTTTAGCAGGTGCGGCTAAACTTTTTGGGTTCTTCGGTTTGTCTTATGCAATGGACGGGGTTATAAGGAATGAGACCCCTATAGAGACAGGGGTTGCTGCGATTTTTGTCAACTGTTTTCGATCTAGAGCGAACTAATCAATTAAATCTTTTGCCAGATAAGGATTTATTCGATTTATGCCCCCCTATCGAACCATACCAAGTAACGAAGAACCACTTTTTGTTTTTTCCCCTCCCATTAATCTTTTGATAAAATTCCTTGTAAAAAAGCGCTAGTTTTTAAATCAATCCCTGTAATTGCCGTGCCAACAACTACCGAATATGCACCAACTTCTAGGGCTTTTTTTGCTTCTGTTGGAGTCGATATTCCTCCTTCACAGATAACAGGAACTGATAACTTATTAACTAATTCTTCTAGGAAAGAAAAACTCGGCGGTGGCAGATTTTTAGTGGCTTCTGTGTAACCGTAAAGAGTTGTACCGACAATATCAGCACCAGCTGCCACAGCATAAATAGCACTTTCGATCGAGTCTATATCTGCCATGACTAATTTACCAGTTTCCCGATGAATACGATCGATAATTGTGGCTAAATTTTCATCATTAGGACGCTTTCTTGGGGTAGCATCCAAGGCAATTATATCGGCACCCGCATCGGCAATAGCGAGAGCATCTTGATATTTGGGAGTAATATATACCGAACAATCGGGATAATTGCGTTTCCAAAGTCCAATTATCGGTATATCCGGCAATTGTTGACGGGTAGCTTTCAGATGAGCGGGACTATCAATTCTTACCCCACAAGCACCCCTATCCACGCAAGCATGAGCCATGGCAGCAATAATTATAGGATCGTGCAGAGATGACTCCACTGGCGCTTGACAGGAGACGATTAAACCCGATTTTAAGGTTTCTATTCGCATAAATTGGGGTGTGGGGTGTAGGGTGTGGGGTGTAGGGAGAAGCTTTTTTCAGTGATCAGTAAACAGTAAACAGTAATCAGTGAACTGAAAACTCACATCTGATAACTGATAACTGATAACTGATAACTGATAACTGACTCCAGCAACAAACTTTTTGCCGCAAACCTTACTTATAAGCAGCAATACACTGTTCAACTAAAGCATTTACTGCGTCCACATCTTTCCAACCGAGAATTTCTGTGACTTTTTTCTCTAGATTCTTATAGGTTTTGAAAAACTCGGCGATTTCCTCCAAGCGATGGGGAGAGACATCTTTAAGAGATTTTACCTCAGCATAACGGGGATCTTTAGCGGCAACACAGAGAATTTTTTCATCGCGATCACCACCATCGATCATTTCTAACATACCAATAGGACGCGCCGTAATCACACAGCCGGGGAAAGTAGGCTGATCCATGATCACCATACCATCTAAAGGATCGCCGTCATCGGCGAGGGTATTGGGAACAAAACCATAATCACAGGGATATTGTACCGAAGAATAGAGAACGCGATCGAGAGCAAAGGCGTTTAAATCCTTATCAAACTCGTATTTATTCTTACTACCGGCGGTAATTTCCACTAAAACATTAATTAAACCGGGTTTCGGTTGGGCAGGAATGCGCGATAAATCCACAAGCTTTCTCCAAATACAAGACAATAGCGCCTTTAGAGTCACCTAAAAGCGCAAGCAAAATTAAAACACACTTTGATTGACTCCGATCCAAATTCTACCCATAAGGGGGATCGGGACGAAGAAAAAAATTTTATCTTGGCAATCGTCTATCTCAATTCTGTCACCTCATTTGCCTCGTTAGGGAGTAGGATGTGTTACCGGTAAGGGGTTCTTCGGTATAGTTAGGCGTGGAGTTATATCCAATCGCTAACAAGGGTAACGTTAGGGTCAGAATTGCGATCATGGTTCCGAGTAAATTGGCCCACCTATGACTAGGAGGTTCGGAAGTCTTCCCTGACGGGTTGCTTGATTCCATAAAGGGGTCGTGTTGAACTCGACAAGTAAAGAATACGAGAGATATATAGAGCAGTCAGCTATCGGCCTTGAGCTTTTAGCAAATTACTGCTGTTTTTTGCTTTTGAGCTTGGTTAATGTCCCGTTAAAAAGCGAAACATTAACAGCAATACTCTCCCTACTAATTATATTTTACCAATTCTTTTCCAGGAGTTCCCTCTGATACTTTTCTTGACGATCTCTCCAGATCATCGGAAATTTTGGGTCTGAAACCCCGCCGTTCTAGGTTGGCTTTACGTTAGAATTAAAAGGCCAGTCTCGAAAACCAAGTGGACGGCGCAGCACCTTGAAAACTCGGCTTAGGGGGTTCCGACC
>NZ_JADEXI010000127.1:0-9928 GCF_015207185.1 Microcystis sp. LEGE 08355
GCGATCGCACTCTACGAGCATTTTGGCTTCCGCGTCGCTGGAGAGCGTAAAAATTATTATCCGCAAACTGGCGAATCAGCCCTAATTTTCTGGCGCAACGATCTACAAACGGCCGCTTTTCAGGAACAATTAAACAAGTGGCGACAAGAAGTCCTTTCCAGACTGGCGCGGGGAGAGTGGCAATTAGAGGAAGAAACCAGAGCCAAAATAGATACCATGGGGATGTCATGATTACCTACAAGCTTAAATCAGGTCGAGGTTAGGGAAAAATGAGGATTTTAGTCTTGGCGTGGGAATTTCCACCGCGATTAGTGGGCGGTATCGCCCGTCATGTCGCTGAACTCTATCCCGAAATCGTCAAACTCGGTCATGAAGTCCATTTAATCACGATCGAATTCGGTCAGGCCCCCAGTTACGAACTGGTGGAAGGTATTCACATCCACCGCGTCCCCGTCCCCCCCGGCAATGACTTTTTCCATTGGGTGGTCAACATGAATAACAGCATGGGGCAACAGGGCGGCAAAATAATCGCCGAATACGGAAAATTTGACCTTGTTCATGCCCACGATTGGTTAGTAGGGGATGCGGCCATTGCCATGAAACATCTCTTTAAAATACCCCTGATTGCCACTATTCACGCCACGGAATACGGACGTTACAACGGACTGCACACCGACACCCAACGCTATATCGCCGGCAAAGAGGGAACCCTCGTCTATAATGCTTGGCGCGTTATCGTCTGTACCGGCTATATGCGTCATGAAGTCCATCGGGCTTTGGGCGCCCCCTGGGATAAGATCGATGTGGTTTATAACGGTATTCGGGCCGAGAAAAAGCAAAGAGACCCTAACTTTGATTACCGAGCTTTTCGTCGTCAATATGCCGAAGATTACCAAAAAATCGTCTATTACGTCGGGCGCATGACCTTTGAAAAGGGGGTTTCGGTGTTACTCAACGCTGCCCCAAAAGTCCTCGCTCAGACTGGGGCTAAAACTAAATTTGTTATTATCGGTGGCGGCAATACCGACAAACTCAAACAACAGGCCTGGCATCTCGGTATCTGGCATCATTGTTATTTTACGGGCTTTATGTCCGATGAAAACCTCGATCGCTTCCAAACCGTGGCCGATTGTGCCGTTTTTCCCAGTCTTTACGAACCTTTTGGCATTGTCGCCCTGGAAAGTTTCGCCGCTAGGGTTCCCGTGGTAGTTTCCGATACCTGCGGTTTTCCCGAAGTTGTCCGTCATGGTCAAACGGGAATTGTCACCCGGGTCAATAATCCCGATTCCCTCGCTTGGGGCATTTTGGAGGTTTTAAATCATCCCGAATACGCCCAAGAATTAGCTAATAACGCCTACGAAGACCTAGAAAAACGCTTTCATTGGGCGAATTTAGCTCGTCAAACCGAGACAGTATATGGTTTGGTTGTCCAAGAACGACAACTGGTAGAATGGCGTTAATCAGGGAGCGGTTTTTAAGCCGTCAGCCGTCAGTATTAGGGGTCAGTTTATGTCTTAAAATAACAAAGGCACAACTTAACTTCTCCAAATATGACTATGAAAGCAGCTGAAATTATGACCACGGAGGTGGCCAAGATTAAAGGTTCTGAAACCGTTGCCAAAGCGGTACAATTGATGAGAGAAAAGAACATTAGAACTCTTATTGTCGATCGCCGTCACGATGAAGATGCTTACGGAATTATCACTGAAACCGATATTGTCTATAAAGTCGTCGCTTTCGGTCAAGATCCGCAAAAAGTGCGCGTCTATGAAGTGATGAGCAAACCCTGCATCGTGATTAATCCCGACCTCGGTGTTGAATATGTGGCCCGCTTATTTGCTAATACGGGTATTCGTTTCGCACCAGTAATTAAAGGCGGTTTGCTCGGTGTTATATCCGTTAGCGACATTCTCCATAAAGGTAACGCCGTCGAAAAGCCCCGCAGTCTTGATTTAGAAGCGGAGATTATCAAAGCGAGAGATATTGCCCGGGTAGTCTGTGCTGAAAAAGGGGGAAATTCTCCCGATTGTGCCGCGGCTTGGGATGTTGTTGAGGAATTACAGGCAGAATTGGCACACCAACGCGCTAAAAAACCAGAAAAAACCTATTTTGAGGAATACTGTCAAGAAAATCCCGATGCTTTTGAAGCGCGTATCTATGACACCTAATCCCCATGGGTTTTCGGTATTCTCCGATACCTCAAACTTTTTAATCCGGCAAAAGTAGTGTATAAAGGTTTTATTTACTAATAATCGAGGAAAAACTATGGCTGATCTATTTGTCATCGCCTATGAGGACGAATTTAAAGCAGAAGAAGTTCGTTTAACTTTGGCTAAACTGCAACAGGAACATCTCATCGAGTTAGAAGATGCTGCCGTAGTGGTTAAAAACAAAGATGGCCAGATTAAACTCAAGCAAGCGGTCAATTTAACGGCAGCAGGAGCCGCTAGTGGCAGTTTCTGGGGATTATTAATCGGAATGCTCTTTTTATCCCCTTTATTAGGGGCCGTCCTCGGTGCTGCTGGTGGCGCTTTGGGAGGTGCTTTAAGTGATATCGGTGTGGATGACAATTTTATGCGCGAATTGGGAGAAACCCTGCAGCCCAGTACCTCTGCTCTCTTTGTTCTCGTCCAAAAAGTTACCCCCGATAAGGTCCTCGATGAAGTGGCCCCCTACGGAGGTAAAGTGTTACGCACTTCTTTGACCAAAACCGACGAAGCTGAATTACAGAAAGTTCTCGACCAAAGAGGTGTTAAACCCGAAGCGGTTTAGGATCTGGGTCCATAAAAGCTAGAAAAAGGGAATATATTTCCCTTTTTGCTTTTTGAGCAAGAATGGGTTTAGCATGACCACCACAGCATCCATAAAATAAGAAACAATCAATAATTATTAATGAACTTTAAGCTTCGATCGAGAATAAAAGTGCTTCAGTGTCGTAGTATTTATTCGTTAATCCCATTGATTGCATTCCTAATCTTTCCGTGACACGAATTGAGCGATAATTATCGGCATTAACCACTGCGTAGATAATCGGCAATTGTAAGCTGATTAAGCCGTATTCTAGAATAACTTTAGTCGCTTCGGTTATATATCCTTGTCCCCAATAATCGCGTCGTAAATGCCAACCAATTTCGCTATCTGGGGTAGGATAACCGTAGTTATCGGGTAAATTCTGTAAAATTATCGAACCGATAATCTGATTATTTTTTCGATCGATCATTGCCCACCAATCGCTGCCATTACCCTGATTACGAATAGTTGCTAATCTTTCGGAAAAATGGGCATTTAAACTCTCAATATCCGTGGCTAACTGACGAATTCTCGGTAAAAAATAAGTGACTTCGGAATTTTGATAGATCTGAAAAAAAGACTCTTTGTCTACGGGTAGTTGCCAAGGACGGAGAATTAGGCGCTCGCTTTTCATTGTTTTTGTGAGCAAATTATAGCAATTCTCTTGCTGAGATTAGGGATTATTGTTGATAAAAAAACTTCTAAATCCCACGGCTAGTAAGGAACCACTTAAGACAGTTATCAATGTCCAAATTTGATTCTTTTGGGTTCCTTCGACTTTCTCTAAGCGTTTATTCATGTCATCAAATTTACTATCAAGAGTTTTAATATCACCTTTAACTTCCGTGAGTTCAATCTTTAAATCGGTAGTATCTTTTTGAACATTTTTGACATCAGCTTTTATTTCCGCTTGTCCATTCTCAATCACCTTCAATCGATTGTCCACCTCAATCAGTCGAGTTTCCGTGGTAGTGAGTCGCGTTTCCACGGTAGTGAGTCGATTGTCCACGGTAGTGAGTCGATTGTCCACCTCAATCAGTCGAGTTTCCATGGTAGTGAGTCGAGTTTCCACGGTAGTGAGTCGATTGTCCACGGTAGTGAGTCGATTGTCCACCTCAATCAGTCGAGTTTCCATGGTAGTGAGTCGATTGTCCATGGTAGTGAGTCGATTGTCCATGGTGGTGAGTCGATTGTCCATGGTGGTGAGTCGATTGTCCATGGTAGTCAGTCGATTGTCGATCTCGTTGAATCGATGTTCGATTATCTTCTGTCCATTGAGGATTAAATCTTCTAGTCTTTTTAAATCATTATCCGTAGCAGTGGTGGTGGTCATTGATTAAACTCCTATAATTTCAATTTGCTCTTATTTTTATTATTATAGCCTTTCTTATAAACATGAAGTATGATCGGCTCTCTTGGGTTCGGTGGGTAAAATATATTATAGGATACATTCCTGCTGGCGGTCGCAACGCGCTCGCTACGCGAGATCAACTGGAACGAACCACAAAGACACAAAGGACACAAAGATTGATCGCTTCCAGATAATCTAAACTTATCACACAAAAAATTAAGAGAGCTTATGAGCTAATTTGGTATTGACGACCGACTCCCCACTTCCCATTCTCCTATACCTTTCAAACAGGATTATTATTAGCTATAGATTTGCTGCTTGAGCAAATATGTTCACCGATCATCACTCCCGTTAGAGTGAGATAAGATTAGCTCTCATTCCTCACCCTAACTACTAGGAAAAACCGGCAATTAAATTAGGCACCTTGGCGCAATTTGTCCAAAACCGATCGATCTTCTAGAGTAGAAGTATCACCAGAAATCTCTTGACCTGATGCTAAAGTTCGCAAGAGACGACGCATAATTTTACCCGATCGCGTTTTTGGCAGCACATCGGTAAAACGGATTTCTCCCGGTCGAGCAATAATGCCAATTTCCTTGACAACGTGATCCTTTAATGCTTGCGCTAACTCCTGACTCGCTTCATAATGCCCCTCGAGAGTCACAAAAGCATAGACTTCTTCCCCTTTAATTTCATCCGGCCGTCCCACCACAGCCGCCTCTGCTACCGCAGGATGAGATACTAAAGCTGATTCGATCTCCATTGTCCCTAAACGGTGGCCAGAAACGCTAATTACGTCATCAACGCGCCCCATTACCCAGAAATAACCGTCCTCGTCCTGACGACTACCATCCCCAGCAAAATAGAGATATTGGCCATCTTTGGGGGCGATCTGTTCCCAGTAGGTATTGCGGAAGCGATCGGGATTTTTATAGACTGTTCGCATCATACCGGGCCAGGGATGTTTGACCACCAGATAACCCCCCTCATTCGCGTGGGTGGGATTGCCCTCTAAGTCCACCACTTCGGCGATAATACCGGGAAAAGGTAGGGTTGCTGACCCCGGTTTGGTGACAATTGCCCCGGGTAAGGGAGTAATCATAATCCCCCCGGTTTCCGTTTGCCACCAAGTATCGACAATCGGACATTTTTCCTTACCGATAACCCGGTGATACCACATCCACGCTTCTGGGTTAATCGGTTCTCCCACGGTTCCCAGTAAGCGCAAAGAGGATAAATCCCGGCTATTGGGGATGTCTTCACCCATTTTGATAAAAGCGCGGATAGCAGTGGGGGCAGTATAAAAGATATTAACCCGATATTTCTCGATTACATCCCAAAAACAACCTAAATTAGAGGGACGGGGAACCCCTTCATACATTACCGTGGTTGCACCATTGGAAAGCGGTCCGTAAACGATATAACTATGGCCGGTAATCCACCCCACATCGGCAGTACACCAGTAAACATCGGTGTCTTTCAGGTCAAAAATCCATTTGCAGGTGACATGGGTGTAGAGATTATAACCGCCGGTGGTGTGGACGACTCCTTTCGGTTTGCCGGTGGAACCACTGGTGTAGAGGATAAATAACATATCTTCGCTATCCATGGGTTCGGCCGGACAGTTAGCAGATACCTGTTTTTGTAGATCATGCCACCAGTAATCGCGATCGGCAACCATATTGATGGGTTCCTTGCTGCGCTGGACAACGAGAACTTTTTCCACACTGGGGGCGTTATTATCGGCTAGAGCCAGATCTACCTGTTCCTTGAGGGCAACGACTTTATCCTTGCGGAAACCACCATCGGCAGTGATTACCACCTTAGCGGCCGCATCATTAAGACGATCGCGCAAAGCATCGGCACTAAATCCCCCAAAAACGACACTGTGGGGCGCACCAATTCTGGCACAGGCTAACATAGCGATGGCAGCTTCGGGAATCATTGGCAGATAAATTCCGACCACATCGCCTTTTTTTACGCCTAATTCCTTTAAAGCGTTGGCAAATTGGCACACTTCTCGGTGTAGCTGTTCGTAGGTAATGGTGCGGCTGTCTCCCGGTTCTCCTTCCCAGATGATGGCGGCTTTATTGCGTCTCCAGGTGGTGAGATGTCTGTCAATACAGTTGTAACAAATATTAATCTTGCCGTTGACGAACCATTTAGCAAAGGGGGGCTGCCAGTCAAGAATCTCTGACCATTTTTCAAACCAATATAGTTCTTTTTCGGCTAATTGTCCCCAAAAAGCCTGGGGATCGGCCTTGGCTTTGGCGTAGAGTTGCTGGTATTCTTCAAAGCTTTTAATTGTGGCATTCTGAGAAAATTCGGCACTGGGAGGAAACAGCCGATTTTCCTGTAGGATCGATTCGATCGCTATTTCTGTCATACTGGCAAACGAAATAAATTATCTTGCGATCCAGATTACCTTTTTCGGTTCCCCCCGTAACCCCGGCAAGCAATTCTTTAAGGCTATTTTAGAATTGCCCGATCCCTGACTAGCGATCGCCATTTTGCCCAAGTGTTACAGAGTTTAAAGTTATGTCACCGATCGAGCGATGAACAGATCGCTGTAAGGTAAACTAACCGATAAACCCGAAATTTAACATGGAGAACACTCGGTAAGGAGTCATAATTCGATGTCTCATAGCGTTAAAATTTACGATACCTGTATCGGTTGCACCCAATGCGTTCGGGCTTGTCCCCTCGACGTGCTGGAAATGGTTCCTTGGGATGGCTGTAAAGCTGCCCAGATTGCCTCCTCCCCCCGCACGGAAGACTGTATTGGTTGCAAACGTTGCGAAACCGCTTGTCCGACGGATTTCTTGAGCATTCGGGTTTATCTCGGAGCAGAAACCACCCGCAGTATGGGTCTAGCCTACTAGGCCTGGCAATCATTCTGTGTTTAACATTTAGCGAAAACTAATCTTGTTAAGAGGACTAACCAGTCCTCTTTTTTTGTTATACTCCCTTCGCTAGTTAGGGCTGGCTGAAAAAATCGGGGCGAAGCATTCGGATAGAAAATCTACGGTTTCAGCAATAAGTTATTGCCCGAATGCTTCGCCCCTACAGGACGCAATCGCCGATCAAGATGCTCCCGTTTTTGAGTCACTAGCTTGAAAATCTTGCAGCTGCTTCGCCAAACAGGCCACCAAACCCCTTACCTCGTCTATATTTCACATTTATTCAGCAAACCCTAGTTAGGTAATTCTCCAAAAAGTTGACGATATTTTTGCAGTTTTGCCTCCATTTCTACTAACTGCTGATTGGCCTGTTCTGCCCGTTGGCGTTCATTTTCAGCCCGTTGCTTTTCCTGCTCCAGTAGTTGATTAATTTCGCTGTAGGACAAAAATTGAGTGCCATCAGGACGATAAATTTTTAACTCGTCGGTTAAGTCAAAACGAATGCCTAAACGGGGACTCACCCAATTATTAACCTCACTAACACTGTCTAAACTGTCACCAATTCGCTGCCAAGCTTCTAGACTATTATCATCGGGATCATAGACGTAGTATTCTTGGACTCCATAGCGATCATAAAATAGCAATTTTTTGGCCATTTCGATGGAGGTATTATTGGGAGAAAGAATCTCAAAGACGACTTGAGGAGCAAGATTATCTTCTTGCCATTGTTTGTAGGAACCTCGATCGCCTTTCGGTCTGCCAAATACTACCATCGTATCAGGAGCGGCGGCAATTTTCGGCTGGCCTTCCACGGGATACCATAACAGATCCCCCGCTACAAATACCTGGGGATCATCGATATATAACCAGTCGAGATTCTGCTTAATCGTTACTATCCAGTGAAATTGTTTAGTATTATCTGCCATCGGTTTACCGTCGCTCTCAGGATAGATAATCTCGTTTTTGTTAACTTGACTAATCATGGGGAATACCTGCCGAACTCATTGGGCTATTTTTATTATATAATAAATTTGAACTAAGTAAGGAAAAGACCAATCTTGATTTTAGAACTAGAGCAAGTAAATTTAGCTATCCGACGAGGCAGTGCTTATCTGTTAGAAGATATTACTTTTAGCATCAAGCAAGGAGAAAAGTTAGCTATTGTCGGAGCATCTGGGGCAGGAAAAACGACTCTTTTGCAATTGTTAAATCGTTTGCAAGAACCAAGCACGGGAAATATTTATTTTCAAGGTAAATCGATTAGGGAAATACCAGTTATTTCCCTGCGACAACAGATAGTTTTATTGCTACAAGAGTCGAAATTATTAGGGATGACTGTTCGAGATGCTCTCGCTTATCCTTTGCAATTAAAAAAACTTACTCCTGCGGAAATTAATCAGAGAATTGACCATTGGACATCCCTATTAAAAATTCCTCAACAGTGGTTTGAGCGCGGGGAGTTAGAATTATCTTTAGGACAAAGACAATTAGTGGCAATTACCAGAGCTTTGCTGTTAGAACCGAGCATACTGTTATTAGATGAACCCACCTCCGCTCTAGATACAGGCACGGCCAGCAGGTTATTAGAAGTATTAAATAATCAAAGTTCAATGACGATAATTATGGTCAATCATCAACTAGATTTTTTAGAGGAATTTGCCGAGAGAGTTATTTATCTAGAAGCGGGAAAAATTGGTTCAGATTGCCTCGCCAATCAATTAGATTGGTTAGGGCTAAAAACTCAGTTAATTGATTTAGAAAAATCTCGACAAAGTGACCACTGGTAAGATTAACTTAAAATTGCTGCGCCCTGCTGAAAAACTAATAATTCTCCTGAATTAATCGCTGTCCAAACTTCATTATCAGTTAAGGGTGTAGTGGCAATAATTGCCACTTGATCGCCCGGACGAGCTAAAGCTTGAAAATCAACGCTCACATCTTCATCAATTAAATGAGCGGCGGCAAAAGGATACTGACGGATTATATAGCTTAATTTCGTCGAACAATGGGCAAAAAAATGTTCACCATCGGATAAAAGATAATTAAAAATTCCTTGACAAGCGATAGAGTTTGTGATAGTTTTTAGGACTTGATAAAGTTGCTCTAGGGAAGGTTTGCCCTGGGGAAAAGTCTCTCGCAGGGTATTAAGAATTAAACAAAAAGCTCTTTCGGAGTCCGTCTCCCCAACCGGTTGATAAAAATCTCCCGCAGCCGGTGAGAAATTTTCTAAATTACCATTATGGGCAAAAACCCAATATTTCCCCCACAATTCCCGCCGAAAAGGATGACAGTTTTCTAGTTTAATTTCTCCTTGGGTGGCTTTGCGAATATGGGCGATAACATTGGTAGAATGGATGGGATAGTTTTTAATTAATTCCGCAATCGGAGAAGCGATCGAGGGTTTAACATCAATAAAAGTTCGACAACCTAAACCCTCAAAAAAAGCGATTCCCCAACCGTCTCGATGTTCGTCGGTTTTCCCTCCCCGCGCACAAAATCCCTCGAAGGAAAAACAGATATCCGTAGGGACATTACAATTCATGCCTAGAAGTTGACACATAGTTGCTTGAGTTTGAATATCAGATGCCGGCAAAATTACTTACTGCCAGCAGCCGTGACAGGAGACAGGAGAATTTTTTCTAGCTGCCTCTTGCCTATCCTAGCTAAGAAATTAATCTGGCACTAAGTAGGTAGGTGTTAAAAACTGTCAGACACCCCCCTTATCAAGGCTGACAGGGGGGATCAAACCCCCTCAAGGTAGGGTTGATTGTCGGTAGGTGTTAAAAACTGTCAGACACCCCCCTTATCAAGGCTGACAGGGGGGATCAAACCCCCTCAAGGTAGGGTTGATTCATGAATCAACCCTACTATGAATCAACCCTAGGGG
>NZ_JADEXI010000128.1:0-9825 GCF_015207185.1 Microcystis sp. LEGE 08355
ATTCGCTATTGGGGTAGTCATACTAAGCTTAAAGCTTTAATGGCTTACGGTCATGAAAAATCGGCAGCTAACTCTAAATTTAGCTTGGCAGAGGTAAATGTTGATAAGTTATTACAAGTATCGCCCAAGATAATTCGGCAAACTGAAACTGTAATTTTACCAAACTTTAACCCAGAAATGGTGGATATACCCGCCGGTAAATTTAACATGGGTTCTGATGAGAATGAAAAACCGATACATCAAGTAATTGTTCCAGCATTTCAGATAGGCAAATATCCTATCACCCAAGCACAGTATCAAGCGGTGATGGGATTCAACCCCTCACATTTTTCAGAAAATCCTCAGAACCCGGTAGAATTTGTTAGTTCGTTTGATGCTCAAGCTTTTTGTGAAAAACTGAGCAAGTTAACGGGAAAAAACTACCGTTTGCCTACAGAAGCAGAATGGGAATATGCCTGTCGCGCCGGTACAGAAACCCGATTTAGTTTTAGCGATGATGAAGATCAACTAGGAGATTATGCTTGGTTTAGTGGTAATTCAAATAATACAACCCATCCTGTTGGGGAAAAGCGACCTAATCCTTGGGGAATCTATGATATGCACGGCAATGTTTGGGAATGGTGTGCTGATCAACATCATGAAAATTATGTTAACAAACCAGACAATATTAAAGAAAATGGCAGCATTGCATGGCTAGATAGTAATATAGGCGATGAGTCATCAATGATGCTGCGCGGCGGTTCGTGGGGCAGCTATCCTGTAAACTGTCGCTCGGCGGTTCGGATTGGGATTGATGCCGACGATTGTGATGGCTGGCTCGGGTTTCGGGTTGTGTGCGATCTCTCCTAATCAGTTATCAGTTGGGAGCCACCATTGGCGTAATAATATTATTGTAGGGGCTAATTGCATTCGCCCTCTTTGAATAACTTCTACTGCTCACCTATAGGTGAGGGAAAGTCACAAATAGGAGATGCAGCCGATAATTTTCTGGAAATATAGTCTTTAAAGCCTTGTCTGGCAAGACTACAAGGAATGATCAGCACTAATTATCACACAAAGTCGAGGAGAGCCATAGGGCGAGCCTGAGAATAGCGATCGCTGTAGTTAGCCATCACCGCTTTTTATGGTTACTTTAATGTTAGAATCGAATCACTTCTTTTAGGTTTTGCTATGCGTGCGATTGAAACCACTGGTATCCTCAATACTCAAGGACAAATTCAACTTGATCATCCTATTCCCCAAGAAAAAGATCGGTTTGTGCGCGTCATTCTTTTGATTTCGGAGGATGAACTGAACGAAAAAAACTGGCTAGATGCCGTTTCCCATAACCCTAGCTTTGCTTTTCTGCAAGATCCCGAAGAAGATATTTATACTCTTAACGATGGACAACCTGTAACTAATGAAGGGTAAAATTGTATTAATTCAATTTCCCTTCGACGATTTATCTTCCAGTAAGGTTCGTCCTGCTTATTGCCTAACCAATCAAATTGGAGGCTATCAACACATTATCTTTGCCCTAATTACCAGTCGTATTCCAGAAAATCCCCTTCATACAGATATTATTCTGAGACCAGAAAGTCCAGATTTTATGATCAGTGGTCTTCGCCAATCGTCAGCCATCAGACTTGATCATTTAGTAACACTTCGCTCTTCACTGATTCAGCGTGAACTAGGCTCATTATCATTAAAAACCCGAACCTTAATTGTAGATATTTTGTGCGATATTCTACGTTCTTAAAAAAAATACGATCACTGATTTCTTCGGGGGCATTATTTAACGCAGTTTTTGACTTTAAATTACAATAAATTTGTCTGTTATATCCGTTACGCTATGCTAACATATTCTACCGTTACTGCTACAATTGGCTCCAAAGACCGCTATAACCAACTAAAACCATGACTCAAGCCACTTTTGCAGAAATACTAGACGCAACCAAACAACTTCCCCCAGAAGATCAAGAACAACTGATTCACATTTTAAAAAAGTGAAAGACATTGACGAGGCTCAACCATACCTCAACAACTAATGGAAGGGATTCCGGCATGATTAAAATAAATTAAGGTCATCTGGCCGCAGTCAGTTTTAACCGACTGAAAATATTACTTTGTCTGAGGAGCCTTTCAAATTGACAGACGAGCGCGTTTATTGGTTAGCATGGTCAAGTATTGCTGGAGTTGGGTCAATTTCCCTAAAGCGACTCTATCAGCATTTCGGCAGTGTCGCTGTGGCCTGGAATGCCACCGATACTGCGATCGCAGAAGTGGCGGGATTCGGCAAAAAGTCAATGGTAGCGGTACGGGAGGGGCGATCGCAAATTGACCCTGAAGCTCTTTTCGCCGAACATATCCAGAAAAACCCCCTTTTTTGGACCCCTAGCGACCCAGAATATCCCCGCTTTCTCTGGGAAATTCCCAGTCCTCCCCCCTTACTTTACTATCAAGGAAAGGTCAATTTAGAGGAAAATCAGGGAAATATCCCCACCGTCGCCATTGTGGGTACTCGTAACCCCACGGATCACGGCCGGCGCTGGGCGCGGCGCTTAAGTACCCTTTTGGCCCAACAGGGATTTACTATTGTTTCTGGGATGGCCGAAGGAATTGATGGCGAGGCACACCAAAGCTGTTTAAAAGCGGGGGGAAGGACGATTGCCGTCTTGGGAACGGGGGTCGATGTGGTTTATCCTAGTCGTCATCGGCAGCTACACGCGGACATCCAAAAGCAGGGTTTAGTCATTAGTGAACATCCTGCGGCAACTCAACCGAATAAAGCCCATTTTCCCAGTCGTAATCGCATTATCGCCGGTTTAAGTCGCGCGACGATTGTTATCGAGGCCCCCGAAAGATCAGGCTCCCTGATTACGGCCAGTTATGCTAACGAATTCGGCGGCGATATCTATGCTTTACCCAATTCTCCCGATATTGCTGCCGCTAGGGGTTGTTTACAACTGATTCATCAGGGAGCAGAAATTATCGTTTCTGAGGAGAAATTATTAGAAATGTTGGGGGCAATTCCCACCACGAACCAATCCGCACCGGTTAATCTCTCCCCTTCACTCCCTCCAGAGACATCCCCAGTCGTTAATGCTGCTCCTCCAGTCAATCTAGAACCTAGACTAGCACAAGTGTATCAGTTATTTAACAGAGATCCCCTGTTGTTTGACATTATTGTTGAAAAAATGCAAATCCCCACCTCAGAAGTGGCGGGGATATTATTGGAATTAGAATTAATGGGTTTAGTGACTCAGTTACCCGGTATGCGTTACCAGAAAACCTAGTCAACCCCCAAATGCTTATTTAGGGTATTAGCTAAAGTAGTTTTCGGTGCAGCCCCAACCACCAGATCAACTTTTTGAGCCCTTTTGCGGATCATCAGATTCCAGGTGTTTAGTTAAGGTATTGGCTAAAGTGGTTTTAGGTACAGCCCCGACCACCATATCGACTTTTTGACCTCCTTTGAAGATCATCAGAGTAGGAATACTGCGAATCCCGTACTGACTAGCGATATTGGGGTTTTCGTCGGTGTTGAGTTTCACCACCTTGACTTCCCCTTCGAACTGTTTGGCAATTTCCTCGACAACGGGAGCCACCATTCGACAAGGGCCGCACCAAGGAGCCCAGAAATCCACTAGGACAGGGTCGGCACTATCTAAAACTTCGTCTTTAAAGGTGGCATCTGTAACGGCAGTAACCTCTGACATACTTAAGAAATCCTCTAGTAATCACGGTTATCTAGAATACGCAAAAAATCCGTTCTAGAGATTCGTGGTGCGATGTTGACATTCCACTGGTGAAAAGGACGAGAACTAGCTCTAAATCCAATGTAAAGGCCTTAACTTGCATCAGAGGTAGCTTCTTGGATCAATTTCACAAGGGGCATTCTTGTATTTTATAACCCTAGAGGCTCTATTTTGACTTTTTTTTGATAAAGTTTTGTAATATTGCCCGAGTCAAGCATGGGTGATGACAGCCGGATAAAATTTTCTTGAAGAAAAACCCGAAAAGTCAGCGATTTTATCTAGGCTTAACCTGAGTTTGATTATGATCGGCATAGCCCACTTCCTAATTGAGCTTTTTTATGAAAATTCTGGTCTTCAATGCGGGATCGAGCAGTCAAAAAAGTTGTTTATACGATTTAGATTTTTTCCCCTCCCATCCTCCCCAACCAATTTGGGCAGCGGGGATCGATTGGACGGTTAACCCTGATTACGGGGTTTTAACGGTAAAAGCTAAGGGAATTAAACAGGAAATTAATCTTTCTAGTCAGGATCGTCCGGCGGCAATTGCTCGGATGTTAGATACTTTAGTCACTGGCGAAACTAAGGTACTGGCCAATTTCGCCGACATTAGTATCGTCGGTCATCGAGTTGTCCATGGTGGCACGGAATATTCCCAGGCAACTATGATCACTCCCCAAGTCAAAGAAACGATTAAAAAGCTGATTCCCCTTGCTCCTAGCCATAATCCCGCTCATTTAGAAGGAATTGAAGCGATCGAGCAAGTTTTAGGCGATGTTCCTCAAGTAGCAGTGTTTGACACCGCTTTTCATCGTTCTATCCCTCCTGAGTCTTCTCTTTATCCCATTCCCTACCAATGGAGTGAACTGGGAATCCGTCGCTATGGTTTCCATGGCACCAGTCATCAATACTGCTCCCAACGGGCCGCCGAATTGTTGGGAAAACCCCTAGAATCCTTGAAAATGGTCATCTGTCATCTAGGCAATGGCGCTTCCCTATCGGCAGTCAAGGGGGGTAAAAGTATCGATACTACTATGGGATTTACTCCCCTAGAGGGGTTGATGATGGGAACCCGCAGCGGGTCGATCGATCCGGGGATTCTGATTTATCTAGAGCGAGAATATCAATATAATCCCGATAGTTTAAATAGCTTACTCAATAAAGAATCGGGTTTAAAGGGAATTTCGGGTATTTCTGGAGATATGCGGGCAATTACCACGGCGATGGCCGAAGGGAACGAGAGGGCAAAATTAGCATTTGAGATGTATATTCATCGCCTGAAAAGTTTAATCGGATCGATGATCGCTTCTCTAGAGGGGTTAGATGTCTTGGTATTTACGGCAGGAATCGGCGAAAATTCAGATTTAGTACGAGAAAAAGCCAGTCAAGGCTGGTCTTTTTTGGGTTTAGAGTTAGATTTGGCTAAAAATGCCGCTCGTCCCCAGGATGAGGATATCGCCAGCGAGACATCTAAAGTGCGAGTGATGGTAATTGCTACGGCGGAAGATTGGGCGATCGCACGAGAATGCTGGCATTTATTTCATTGACTCTCCCCCGCTAACCGCGGAGCGCGGTTTAGCGGGGGATTCTTGGTTCATAGGCTCTTGACTAGATCAAACAGGTTTAACCGGACGACCCCCGTCAGACCGCCCCCGCAAGCGTTTTCTAACACGGTCAGTCCGACCGCGTTTTTTCCTCGGTTCTCGATTACCTTCGCTGATGCCGTATCTCTTGGTTCGATGTGGCCGCAAGAATCACACCGGTGAACTCTTTCCGATAACGCTTTTTTGCCAGTAATTGCGCCACAATTCGGACAATCCTGGGAAGTTCCGTTTTTATCGACTTTAAGATAATATTTTCCCCGTTTCCAAGCGACAAACGGTAATATCTCGTTAATAAAACTACCGATACCCGAATCTAGAGATTGTTTTCTAACGATCCCTCTAGACCAGGAAATGAAGTTAATATCTTCAACGAAAATATTATCAGCAAGATCACAAAGGTAATGAGCTAGTTTAAAGTGCCAATCTCTACGAGTATTAGACACTTTCTCGTGTAATCTTGCTATCTTCTCTTGGAGTTTTAACCAACTGTTTGAGCCTTTGACTTGATGTTTCAAGCGTCTTTGTAGCAATTTAAGCTTACTCTGTACTTTCAACAAAAATCGAGGGGCTTTGATTAAATCTCCCCGTGAAGTAGCGACAAAACTTTCAATTCCCGCGTCGATCCCTAAACAGGTTTTCCCAACTGTCATATCGGGAACTAATTCCGGAGATTGGAAAGAAACCGAAACGTAAAATCCCGACGCTTTTTGGATAATTCGAGCTTGTTTAGGCTCAAACCCAGACGGGTACTTCCTAGATTTCCTAATCCGAATTTTTCCCAATTGTGGAAAATTTAAGTATTCGTCACCTAGAAAGTTTTTCGAGAGCACAGGAAAAACAAAACTCCGCATCTTTTTCTTCAATCTAGGAAAGCCAAAACTTTGCGACTTCATCTGGTCAAATGCTTTATCTAAAGTTTTTAAGACTTGCTGTAAGACTTGAGCGTTAACCGTCTTTAATATCGGATAGATTTTTTTAGCTTCCGTTAGATTTTTAGCTTGAACGAAGTAATTTGGATAAGGTTCATCTGCGGAAATTATATACTCGGAAACTAGCGAACAGCGATCCGCAAGACACTTTCGAGAGTTCAACCAATCTTTCCGTTCCGAGAGCGCGTAATTATAAACGCTTTTGCAAACATTAAGAATGTGGATTATCTCGCGTTCCTGTTGTCTGTTTACCTTTAGTTTGTACTGGTAGGTAAGCGTTATCACTGTCGGGAAGCGAGCGTAATGTATAATCGGATTATAACATTTACCGTCTAATATGTCAACTGATTACCATCATGGATTTCGCTCTGTTTATAGACTTACCGCTCAGGTCGTATTTGTCATCAAATACTGGCGGAAAGCTATTAACAATGAAATCTTAGACCGACTTAAAGAAATCTTTGCATTAACGCTCACGAAATGGGAAAGCGCTTTGCTTGATTTCAATGGTGAATCGGATCACGTTCATCTAATTATCGATTACAAGCCTGACATCGCTTTATCCAAGTTAATTGCTAATCTTAAAACAGTTAGTAGTCGCTTAATTAGAAAGGAATTTCCGTACTTAGCGGCCAAGTATTTCGACAACAAACCCTATTTTTGGACGGGAGCTTATTTCGTGGCTAGTTGTGGAGGTGTTACCATCGAACAACTAAAAAAATATGTCGAGAACCAAAACTCCCCGAAAGTGGAAACGCTACCGCGTTAGTTTCATTCTGGTGGCGATTCATCTCCCGTTAACTGCGTAGCGGTTTAACGGGAGTCCTCTCGCTCCATTGAGATAGACCTTACCGTTGGCCATTCTCTTTTGGCTGTTCCGTTGCGGGAATCTCCATAATCGGATGGTTAAGAGCAATCATCAAATGGTCTCCCTCTTGGCTAATACTGCTCGGACTGCTCGCCATTTGGGAGAGGGGAGCATTGCGTCCCGAGACGAAGTAGGAGCCAACAGCGATCGCCATAGCCGTTAAAATTGCGCCACCATAAACATAATATTGCCGACGACGCTGACCATCGACTTTTCTGAACACCTGTTCTGCTAATCGGTCGCTGGCCATAGTAGCCGGTACGGGAATTTGCTTTAAATTAGTTTGTAATCCCAAGAGCTGCTGATAGAGTTTTTTAGCGGCAGCATCATGGTCTAACCAATGCTGAACTAGCTTCCTTTCCTCTACCGTTACTTCGTTATCAATATAGGCGCTAATTAAATCGAAACGATGAGCTTCTTCGTTATCCTCATCTAAGAATAAAATATCCTCGGTTGCGGAGTCGGAATCGCTGTCATCGTGACGTAACAAAGACTTTATCCATTGAACATCTTCGGGTTGATAATTATTCATGGTTGACCTCGACCAGAAGCGATCGGTATGCAATCACTTTTCACCAGCACGGAGCTAGTTAAATTTAACGACTCCTCACTTCGGCCGTTAGTGCCGAATCACCACAATATTCTTTAGCCTTCTGTAAAATAGGGCTGTAAAACAGATTGTAATTTAGCGCGAGCGCGAGCAATGCGAGATTTAACAGTTCCTAAAGAAACTCCCGTCATCTCGGCAATTTCTTCGTAGGCCATGCCTTCAATTTCTCGCAGAATAATAGTTGTCCGAAAAGCTTCTGGTAAACCAGCGATCGCCGCCTGCAATTGATCGTAGAATTCGTGGGTGGTGAGATGTTCATCGGGACTGGGGTAATCGGACTCGATATCCCAATCGATTTCGCCATCTTCCACGCGCCGGGGAGCATCGAGAGAAATGGGGTGATTAACCCGCTTGCGTTTCCGCAATTCGTCGTAAAAAAGATTAGTAGCAATGCGACTTAACCAACCGCGAAACTTGAGGGGTTCATGGAGACGGTTAATATTGCGATAGACGCGAATCCAGACCTCTTGAGCCAAATCAGCGCGATCTTGCCAATCGGGAGCCAAATGATAGAGTAATTTATCAATATGAGCCTGATAGCGCCGCAGCAGTTCCGCAAAAGCTGCTCGATCTGGCTGACACCCTTCCTGACAGCGTGCAATTAGATCGTAGTTGGAGAGTTTGTCAGGGGACACGGGGTTTTGAGACTGTTTGGACTCAAGTGACCAAGATGCTGGAATCGATTGACTCATGGGATTTCCTCTAAGGATATAAACTCCTCACTCAGAGCTTGAGGACGGGAGAAGTCAGTAAAGGTTCCCGAAAATAAATAATTTTTTTCCCATATTTTGATTCTAACCGATCGGGGCATTCATCTGGGGCAGCAAGTGGGGTGTCTGGTGTCGGGTGTGGGGAGTATTTTCAGTGAACAGTAA
This sequence comes from Microcystis sp. LEGE 08355, assembly GCF_015207185.1. Lineage (NCBI taxonomy): Bacteria > Bacillati > Cyanobacteriota > Cyanophyceae > Chroococcales > Microcystaceae > Microcystis > Microcystis sp. LEGE 08355. Next base: position 8,621 of record NZ_JADEXI010000128.1, read on the forward strand.
ACAGTAATCAGTAATTATAGCGTTTCCTAAGCTAGTGAGGTACACCTATTTTTCTTCCCTTTTGCCTTTTGCCTTTTGCATGAGTGCCTAAAACCCATAACTTTTGTACCTCAGCCGACTGAAAAACGCTATAGTGAACTGAAAACTCACATCTGATCACTGATAACTGATCACTGATCACTGATCACTGATACAAGCCTGACTCCTGACGGCTCTGAAGTTAGGTTTTTTCCTTAGCGAGAATAAAGACGCTGCCTTCGCTGCCGCGGCCGATGCGGAGATCTTCATCGAGATAGGTGATATCGAGCCAACCTGTTTGTTGGCGATTATTGACAGAAAAATCGAGGGGAGGGAATTTTTGGCCACTCTCGATCGCATCGATAAATTCTTGGGGAGAATGATAATTGAGAAGACGTTGCAGACCGAGGATCGATCGCTCAAATTTGACCATTACCCGGCGCTCGGATGTGGGTTCAAAGGTAGCGGAGACGATTACTACCCCTTCTAGCCAAGGTAGGCCGATAATTTCGGCGATATTGTAGAGTTTGGCCTTGTTCAGGTCGAGATATTGATAAATTTGCCCTAATTGAAAAAAAGGTAGGCGATCTATTCCCAGAATGTTGCGGCTGCTGGTGAATAGCAAACGCCAATTGCCCCCTAATAGTTGTTTAACTTCGAGGGGATGGGGATGGGGATTGTGATCCTCCAATTGTTCGATCGCCGCTAAAATCCGCACGCGGTCGCTTTCCGTGGCCAGGAGTCCGCGATTTCTACCAGCGATCAATTCCAGTAATTTCGCTTTGGCATCCATAGAATAGACCTCTTGTAAAAATCAAAAATTGTTGTTAGGGTTAGGAGTCAGTAGCCAGGACAATTAAAAATGAATAATAATCAATTAAATGGTCTATTTACAGATTTTATGCAATTTAATCCTTATTTGTGCCGTTTTTGAACCCTCAAAAATTAATTATGCAAGAGGTTTAATCTCCCTTACTTTTATAAACTGCCTCGATCCGCTAGGTACTCGATCGAGGTTTTTGGTGGTCCCAAGAGGTTTACTCGCGGTGATGATTTGAGAGTTTCAACGGAGTTTTAGCCCCAGTGAGCGGCATTTTTAACTGTTGGCCTAACTATTTTAACACAGATTAAATGCCTCGGTTTTAAAACTTTTTCATAACCGTAATTAAGTGATCGAAATAGGAAGT
>NZ_JADEXI010000129.1:0-9772 GCF_015207185.1 Microcystis sp. LEGE 08355
GTGACAAAACTTAAGCACTACTCGAACATCTCGACGCTAGATGTTAAGTCTGATTGCCCAGCCATTCTCAACAAGCACTGTTTATTGCGAATGACCGGGGGAACCCTGGAATTTTCGGCTTAGTTGCTGGCAGCTTGCCGCCAACTCACTCCTCTAGATAAGTATTTTGACTCAGGCATCTTCCTCTTTCGAGACGTTGTGACACTTAGGGTGCGGAATGTGGGGTATAGGCTACTCATGCAAGAGGCACTCATGCAAAACGGAGAATAAATAATCAGTTTTTAATAAGCGGATTTAGTATAATTTAAAAGTTACTGATCATTGCTGATTGTCGGTATTTCTACAAATTTGAGATGCAGCTTTGTGAGAAAAGCTGTATATTATTTTGAAGGGCGATCGGGTAAAGTCGGTCTTAGGGAAAATAACCACCAGATCAATAAACCTAATATAATCCAGAGAATATCTTTAACCCGGCGAATTACAGAAATCGCTAAACCTAATTCTAGACTACCAGTTAAGGAAGCACCCAGCAGCACTAAAGAACCTTCTAAAGTACCGATATTAGCGGGAATAAAAAAGGTTCCAGCGCGCACTAATTGGGCAACAGAATCAAATAACCAAGCATCGGCAAAACTGATCGGATGTTGGAGAAACTGCATTAAAACATAAATTTCTAAAACTCCGAGAGGCCAATTGAGAAAACCGACGATCAAGCCATTTCTAAATAGTGGCAGATTCCGGTAAAATTCCCCTAAACGATCATCGACACTGCGAAGATTTTCTAAAGGTTTAGCTAGGCGATAGCCTAAAAAAGAATGACCTAATCGATTAACTATTCGGGAGGATAAACGGAATCGCTGAATCAAGAAAAATATCAGGATACAACTGGAGAATATAGCAAGACTTAATCCGGTAAAAGTTTTAAAAGAATTGGAGAATTTTGGGGAAGCTAGGAGCAGAAAAAAACCGATAATTGCAAAGAAGACAAGGGAAGCAGTATTTAATGTCTTGGTCAGAATGATCGAGGCACTGGTTTCTTTGTAGCTAATCTGATAGTGAGTTTTCAACATCACTGCTTTAAAACCTTCTCCTCCCAAAGAAGCGAAGGGAGTCACGCGATTAAAGGCTGCCCCTACCATGTAAATTAATAATAGGCGAATTGTCCATCGAGGTTGGATAGGAATACTTTTAAAAGTTAGTTGCCAAGTAAAAACATCGGTGAGGAATTCTAGGAAGTAAAAAATAATTACTAATGTCATTCCCCACCAACCGACTAGGGTGATTTGTTGCCAAACTTCTTGCAGATTTGTTTGGCGCAAAATTACCCCTAGTAAAACAAAACCTAAACCCAGAAAGATAAATTTAATATATTTCATAAGTAGTCGTGCAAAATTAATTTCTTGGTTAGGATAGGCACTCATGCAATAGGCAATAGGCAATAGGCAATAGGCAAGAAGTAGTTAGATAGGTGTAATTAATTTTGCTTAGGTACTTACTAAATCCTGTTTAAAAGGTCTAGGAGAGCGGGAAGTGGGGAAGTGGGGAAGTGGGGAAGTGGAGAAGTGGAGAAGTGGAGAAGTGGGGAAGTGGAGAAGTGGGGAGATGGTGATACCACTGCGTGCGCGTTGCGGGGGGAGATGGGGAATTATGAATTATGACTGATAACTGATAACTCATAACTGATAACTAATAACTGATAACTGATAACTGATAACTGATAACTGATAACTGATAACTAAAAATAGTTCCAACGTTGAATAAATGGTAGCCAATGAGATTCAACTAACTCGATCGCTTTTGGTTCTGGCGGATAATTATTTTTTTTATATCCTTGCAGACTGCTGATATATTTATCAAAGCGAGGCATAGATATTTTTAAGTCGGGAAGTTGCAGTTGATCGTAGATTTTCTCGATTTGTGCTAGGGGTTCTTTTTCTAAATCTTCAAAACGAATTTCTACAAAACTATCGGTAGGTAAATTGGCACTATCTCCCAGGAGAGAATTGAGCATTAGGGGATAACTTTTCAGAATCGCTTGCTCGATGACATCAATAGATAAATTATCGTAGGATTGCAGTGCTAGTTCCGGTAGGATGCGGGTAAAAAAGTGGCGGGTTGAGGGAAAAACTAGATAGGGATTGCGGTAGATATGAATAAATTTAGCATCGGGCCAGATAGCTCGCAATCTGGCAATGTGTGCCGTATAAACGGGGTTTTTGATTAGTAATTGTTTGCCTTTTTGATGGATGGAAACTTTTTTTAATAGATGAGTATGCCAACGTTGCCAATTGGCGATTTCTTTCTCGCTGCAGCCTTGAAAAAAAACCCCTCGATCGAAATGGTACTGAAAACGTTGGGGAAAGTATAAACCATGGTAGTAGGAAAGGGGGATCATACTGGCCAGGGCGATCGAGTCTTCTTGGGGTGAATTGGGAGTAACGGCAACGTTATCCACATGGCGATCGCTCGGTAGAGCTAATTCTAGCAGCGGTTGAAATAAGCGGACGATACCGAGGATATCCCAGGGTAATCCCACCGCTAGGGGCGAAATATAGCCAAAATGCTCCGATTGACCCAGTAAATTGTGTAGATGGGTCGTGCCGCTGCGCCAATAGCCGACAATAAAAATGGGTGCTTTTACCTGCACGCGGCGCTCATAAAACCCTGTCATCAAAATTCGTTCTAGGGTAGAAAAAGGCAGTCGCGCCAGGGTAACTGCCAGCGCCAGGGTTGCTGGGGCCAAATTGGGGCGATCGATGCCGCCATTGGTCAAAAACAAACGAAGGAGAGTGCTAAGGTTACTACCGCAGAGGGGATGAAACAAACTGGACATATTAACTATTTTTTAGCGGTTTTTTGGCGGATAGCTTGGCTGGCCAAGGTTTTGCCGAATTCCCAAGCGGCTCCGGGGAAGCGGTGTGCATCAGCGACCACATCTTTAACGGCGGTGACAAGCCAACGGCAATCCTCATCGGAGAGGGTGAGGGGGGGGATAAACTTAATGATATTCATGCCGTGGCCGGAAACCTGGGAGAGGATTTGATGGCGGGTAAAGAGGGGAACGACGATTAACTGGGAAAATAGCCCTTTATTGGCGGTTTCTAGCATTTTCCAGGCGGCTTTTAGTGACCAACTGCTCGGCTCGGCAAATTCCAAGGCGATCATCATACCCAATCCCCGCACTTCCTGCAAACATTCGTACTGATCTACGAGGGGCTGTAGTTCTGCGATAATTTGTTGACCGATTGCAGCCGATCGCTCGACTAATTTTTCCTCCTCAATCACCTGTAAAGTGGCAATACCGGCGGCCATGGCCAGATTATTTTTACCAAAAGTGCTACCGTGAACCACTGAACGATCCATGCGATCGAATACTCGATCGAAAATCCAGCGACGACAGAGAACCGCTCCCACTGGCACAAAACCGCCCGAAAGAGCCTTGGCAACACATAAAATGTCTGGTTCTACCCCCCAATGTTCCACAGCCCAAATTTTGCCAGTCCGGCCTAAACCGGTCTGCACTTCATCGGCTACAAAAAGAGTGCCATAACGACGACAAAGGGCCGCCGCCGCCGGGAGATAGTTCGGTTCGGGAATTCTCACCCCGTGACCTTGAATCGGTTCGGTAATAAAAGCCGCTACGTCTTGGTTAATTAGAGCTTTTTCGAGCGCAGCTAGATCGCCGAAGGGAATTTCCTTAAAATCGGCGACAAAAGGCCCAAATCCCTCACGATAATGGGGATCGCCGGTGGCGGAAAGGGAACCCATGGTTAACCCGTGGTAGCCTCCCTGACAGTAAACAATTTGGCTGCGTCCGGTGGCGTAGCGGCTGAATTTAATGGCAGCCTCGACGGTTTCTGTGCCGGAATTAGCAAAGAAAACTCGTTCTAATCCGGGAGGGGCGATCGCTACTAACCGTTCCGCCAGCAATCCCGCTAGGATAGAAGCATCCAATTGGACTAAATTGGGCAATGCTGCCGTTAGCACTTCCTGTAAAGCTTGCACGATCTTGGGGTGATTGCGTCCGAGAGCGAAAACACCAAAACCACTCAGTAAGTCCAGATACTTTTCTCCCTGATTGTCGAATAGGTATGGACCTTCAGCTTTAACGTAGTGGCGATCGTAGCCGATCGTTTTTAGTACCCTAACCATCTGGGGGTTTAGGTATTGTTCGTGGAGGGCAAAGTTTTCTTCTAGTCTTTTTTCTATCAGTTCTAAAATGCTCATAAATTCCAGATTTGATGACTGAAAAACTAATTTTTTAACACCTCAAACCCGATTATGTTGATAGCACATTATCATGATTTTTGGTTATCTAATTATTATAAATTATTTGATATATTTTTGTCAAGTATTTAAAAACTTATCTAGGATAATTAAACTAATTAACTCTTGTTGGCTAAAGGTTCAAGGGACTTTTAGATAATTTATTAGTCAGTTTTTATATGGTTGGCGCACAAGCGATGCGCCCAAAATGTAATATCAGTAAACTGATAACTGATAACTGATAACTGATAACTGATAACTGATAACTGATAACTGATAACTGATAACTGATAACTGATAACTGATAACTATAAAAAAAACCGACCAACAAGAGAGAATTCCTGTCAGTCAGTCGGTGAAGATAGGCCGAATTTTACTCAGCTTTATTTCTTAGCGGGGGCAGCCTTAACGAGTTCCAATTCACTTTCAGCGAAGTTATTGGTATTCAGTCCACCGGCACTACCACTAAAACCGTGGTAGTTAACAGTGTTAAAACGGACGATAACGGGATAGAGGATACCACTTTTGTCAACACTGGCTACGGTTCCTACATCGTTGTACCAGTAAGACTCTTTACGTTTGATTCTAACTTTGGCTCCGCGTTCGATTCCAGGCATAGGTGTTTTTTTTTAGGGTTTAGTTAACAGGTTACAATCAGAGCGAGTTTGCCGAAAGGGTTTTTACTTTAAGTTTTATTGCAAATCTTGCCACTCCACTGCCACGAAATGCCCCGAACGTCCCCATAGGTCTGCCTTTGGGGCAATGTTAACGATTGTTAAGTTAAAGGGAATGGCCGTGGTCAGGTATTTTTGGGCCGACATTCCCACATCTGGCCCGATTTGAAAAGCGGTGGCAGTGGCTAAACCTAAGCCTAATAACTGAGAAATCGGACCTCTGGGGAAGATAAGATGAGTTCCTAAGACTAAGCCGGCGGTTAAGGCTAAAGTTACCGATAAATTGGTGCCACAACGCGGATGTAATGCCAATTGCCCCTCGCCATTTTTGAGACGATGGAGTGCCTGTTTGGCTGCAATTTGCAGTTCATTTGTATTAACTTGTCCGTAGAGATAAAAACCCCTATCGGTGGACAGTCCCCCCAGGGCCTCGTTATCCGCGGGGGAGCGGTCAAAAGGCGATTGACGACGGGCAGCCATTTCGCTTAATACCCAGACGGTGGCGTGTTCCAAGGCGTGAACCTGTCGCAGGGTGAGAAATTCTTTGAAACCGGGGATAAAGCCGATTTGTGCCAGTAAATCGCTGTCTTGCTGGGGCGAGGGGTTAAACCAGTCAAAAGAGGGGTTAGAAGGGCTACTAGAGGTCATAAAGTTGCGCTAGGGGGAGTTTTTTCGGGGAATGTGAGGGTGCTATTCGACAAAAACGGGGACAATCTGACCACGGGGGAACTGCTGCTAGTTCTTGCTTTAGGTTAAGAAGCGAAAGGATTTCAGTTATCTCGATTGCTAGTCTTGGTCATAGAAACTATAGTCAATTAGCTGTCTAAATAGGCGTTAATGATAGCAAGAGCCACTACGGGAGCGGTAATTGTTCTCAAAATGCGTTTTCCCAGTGATACAGGCACAAAATCAGCAGCGATCGCTTGTTCTATTTCTGTCTCCGTCCATCCCCCTTCAGGTCCAATGGCCATGGTTATCTCGGTTGATGTTTGTAATTGAGAAAGTAGCGGGGCCACTGTTCTACGGGTAACACCAATATAACAAGTTGTCTTTGGGTTAGCTCCCCGCTTAAGGATGGCTAAAAATGGCTGTGGTTCTTCGATTATGGGAATAATCTGTCTTTCTGATTGTTCTACAGCTTCTCGGGCAATTTTTCGCCAACGGTCAATTTTTTGAGGACTAGGATTAACTAAACCGCGTTCTGTCAGCAGCGGGATAATCCGATAAACTCCTAATTCGGTGGCAGCGCGAACGATATCATCAAAGCCATTTTTGGGAATTGCTACCATTAAATTCACTTGTACTGGTAGTTCGCTAGTTTCGTTTATCGCTTCTAAAAGATGGGCCGAATTATCAATTATTTCCGCTAACCACGCTTGTCCTTGTCCATTTAGGGCAATAAAACGGTCATGGGATTTTAAACGAACAACTTTTTTAAGATAATGACTTTGTTCGGGTGTTAAGACAATTAACCCGTTTTCTAGGGTATTAAAATCAAGAAGAAGACGATAATACAAGGCGGTTTAGTCTATATTGCTATTGTGTTCAGAATCACTGTCAGCTATCTATTTTAGCTTTTATGGTGTTTTTGTATAAGGTTGAGAGTAGATTAGCTGATAGCAGTTATCTTAATGGTGAAGTACGAAGTTTTCCTTTTGGGTAGTCGGTCGTCAATACCAAATTAGGTTATACTTCATATTTACGATCAAGGCTGTAAGTTACTATGGCCTTACCTACTCAGATCTGTTATAAAATTTCTCGTCATCAAGGTATCTCTTGGCCAATAGGAATTAAGACTTGACAATCCCCACTCCCTAACCCACAAAAAATTCATGGACATAACTGCTAAAATTGAAGAACTGGCACAAAAATATGAGATACCTCCCCAACTGCTAAAGGAAGCCATGGCTTTAGAAGTAGCAAAAATTACTCTAAAAAATCGGCGGCTATCACCTAAAATTGTCAAACTCATCGAAAAATATACCGACTCCCCACAATCATAAATTTTATAGTTCTCTTGCATAATTTATTTTTTGTAAGTAGGGAGGCACAATTATTTGTAGTATGGGTTAGCGATAGCGTAACATAATCGGGCGTTGGGTTTCATGCTTCAACCCAACCTACGTTCATCTTATATTTAATTCCACCCACCCACTTAGTTTAAAAACGACAAAAATAAATATTAAGTTGCATAAAATCTCTAAATAAACCATTTAATTGATTATTATTCATCCTTAATTCTCCTGATTACTGACTACTGGCTACTGACTCCTAATCAACCACAAATTTTTTGATTTTTACAAGAGTTCTTATGACTTTGAGACTGAAACAAATTCGCTTAACTAATTGGAAATGTTACCCTAGTCAAAATATTACTTTTAACCTGCATACCGACAGAAATATTCATATTATCTTCGGTAATAATGGCCACGGTAAAACTTCTCTGATGACAGCGATTTTATGGTGTCTCTATGGGGTAGATATTGTATCTAAAGAGACTCTGAAAACCTATTTTTATCGAGGTAAGGATGATTCTTCACCACTAATAGAAATGCGGGTGGAATTAAATTTTACTAGAAACGAGAAAAATTACTTTATCAGTCGCACAGCGAAATTAAAAGATAATGGTATCACTTCTTATCCCAGCGTAGAGGAAGCATTATTTTATGAAGATGGAACCATGAGAAGTAACTCTAGGGAATATATCGAAGCATTGCTTCCTAAATCTATTCGAGATTTTTTCTGTTTTGATGGCTCAAAAATCGAACAATATACCCAGATAACTCAAACTAAAGCAGCAAAAGAAGCAATTGAAAAAGTTTTGGGTATCCCGGAATTAAGAAATCTACGCGATGATACAGAAAAAGCCTTACAAGAATTAGAAAACCGTTTAAATAAAGCAGAGGGAACCAGTCAAATTTTTAAAGATAAGCTGCAACAATTGCAAGAATTAGAAGAAGAAATTGCTTTTCAACAAGGTCAGTGTAAAAATGCTAAAGAGGAGGAAAAAAATGCTAAAATTGTCCATGAGTATGCTCAAGAAAAAGCCGCTCAGATTGAAAGTTTACGAGAAAAGTTAGAGGAAATTCATAACTTAGAGAAAAAGCGTATCGGTTTACAAACTGAGTTAAATAACCTGCAAAATTCTATTGATTCTTGGTTAAAAAAAGCTGCGATACCTTTGCTGATTAACTTTGTGCAGGAAATGGCCGATGATTTGCAAGTTACTAGCTTAAAAAGCACTTATAAAACTAATTATACAGCAATTTTTCAAGCAATACTTGACGACGAAAGCTGTTTATGTGGTCGTTGTTTAGATAAAAATTCTCGTGACTTTATCCTTGAAAAAATTGCCGAACTAGAGTCCTTAGAAGTGGACAATGTCACCAGAATAGAAAAAGACCAACTTAGAATTGATTTACAGGGAATTATCCGAGATAATGCCAAATTTAGCAATTATAGTCAATTGCTTTTACAAAGAGATCATTTAGAAGAAGAAATCGAAGAAATTAATCAACATATTAAACAGCTAAAACAGGAAACCACGGGAATAAATCAAGACTCGGTGAGGGAGATTTGGCAAAAAGTTGGCGAATCGGAACGAAAAGTTAAGGAGATTGAAGAAAAGATCGAACGCTTACAAAAGGAAATTGAAATCAAAGAAAAGAAATTAGAAAATTTACGCAAAGAAGTGGAAATTTTAGCTAGTGAAAATCAGACCACATTGATGTTATCTAATCAGGTTAAAATGGCCAGAGGTTTAAAAAATGCCACTAACGAATTAATCGAATGGCATATCGATAATTCTCAAAAAATGATTAATCAAGTAACCAGCGATCGCTATTTAGAAATAACCAACAAACCAGAGGAATATAGAGGAGTAGAAATCACTCCCGAATACACTTTAGGAATCCTTACCATCACAGGAAAATTATTAAATCCCGATGTCTTAAGTGCGGGAGAAAAGGAAGCTTTAGCTTTTGCTTTTATCACTGGTTTAAATCAAATAACCGATAATTGTGTTCCCCTAATTATGGATACACCTTTTGGAAATTTAGATGAAGAACATCGAAAAAATATTATTAACTCTCTCACTAACTTAAACTCCCAAGTGATTATTTTAGCCACCGATCGCGATCTTCCCGATCGACTTTTAAATCTGCTGCTTCCCTACACTACTGATATATTCAAAATACACCGTTTAGCTGCCGATGAAGATGCTTCCGTGATTGAAGTGATGGAGAATTACTAATGCAGAGAATCGATGCCAGTTTGAAGATTTATGCCTCGGAAACTTCCAGAAATTATCTACAGGTACTAAAAGATAATAAAACCTTTGAGCGCATGGTAGATGCCTATTTATTCGCGGCTGCTTTTGCTATTAAAGAAGACTTAAGTATCTACGGAATCAATCTGAGTAATCGACAAGATTTAATTAATATTAGCCAAATCGAGCAAGAGGTTATTTTAGCTTTAACCGCAGGAATTTATATTATCTGTAAAAAGAATTCCTATCCTCAACCTAGCGATGGCAAAGAAGTTTTAGATAAGATCTGTCAATACGCAGAAGTGGGATTAAGGGAATTAAAAGAACGCTGGCAAGGCAAAGTCAGCAATCAAATCCAAGCTGATATTGAGAGAATTATCAATAATCTCTAAAATTCTCCCTATCTAACTATCCTTTTTAGCGATAACGACAAATTACGGTTCTTCGTTACTTGTTATGGTTCGATAGGGGGGCATAAATCGACTAAATCCTTATCTGGCAAGAGATTTAATTGATTAGTTCGCTCTAGAGCAAAAACAATTGACAAAAATCGAAGCAATGTCTT
>NZ_JADEXI010000130.1:0-9708 GCF_015207185.1 Microcystis sp. LEGE 08355
ATTTTCAGGGGGTCAGTTACCTAATTTTCAGGGAAAAAGTACCTGAATTTTACCCCCGATCACTCCAAGGGTCAGAACTTTTTGAGGTAAAAAAAGTCTAAAAACCTTATCTAACAAGGTTTTTAGATTTATTCAGCAAACCCCAAGTAAACTATAAGGGATATCGCCATCAGATTCTGATCGGCGATCGACTCTTTCTGTGTTATGATCGAGGCAAGAGTCAAGATTAGTGTTCAAGTTCGTTTCCAGTATTAATCCGGTAAGTCTTTTACTTTAGTATTGTTCGGCTTCTCCCTGAATTTTGTGTCTCCACACCGTTTCGAGTATTGATCGAGGATTCAAGTATTATGTCTATTTTTGTTGGTAATCTCTCTTACGACATTTCCCAAGAGGATCTGGTCGAGGTCTTTGCAGAGTACGGCAAGGTTAAAAGGGTTCATATTCCCGTTGACAAAGAGACACAGCGCAAACGCGGTTTCGCCTTCGTGGAAATGGAAAATAAAGGCCAGGAAGGCGCTGCGATTGCCGCACTGGATGGTGCTGAATGGATGGGGCGATCAATTAAAGTTAACGAGGCCCGCGATCGTGAAGAGCGTGCGCCCTTCAATGGTGGTGGTGGTGACAGAAAAAAACGCTATTAAGCTTTTTTTGTGAATAATTGTGGGAGGGTGGACAGGGTTCACCCTTTTTTTGTCGGCAATTGCGATCGCTGCTCCCCTCAAAACCAATAGAAATCTAAATGTCTGAGTCTCTCCAAAAGGTAACAAGTAAACTATAAAGGATATCGTCATCAGGTCTGATCGGCGATCAACTCCCGAATATATGGACAACAAAAACCCATGGAGACAACCTATACCCTAGCTGATGGGCCTGAAGCACTTCAATGCCCCACTTTAGTTGAAGATGATCGCACGGGCATGAGTCCCGAAACCCTAAAACGGGCTTTTCTGGACAATCTATTTTATTTGCAAGGGGTTAACCGCACTAATGCTAGTCCCTACAATTACTATGTCGCCCTTGCCTACACCGTTCGCGATCGCCTGCTGCGTCGTTTTCTGAAATCCACCGACACCTACAAACAAGAAAAAGTTAAACTCGTCTGCTATTTCTCGGCCGAATTTCTCATGGGGCGGTATTTAGGTAATAATCTGGCTAATTTGGGTATTTATGACCTAATGAAAGACACGATCGAGGAATTAGGTCTTGATTTTGAGGAAATTATCGAACAGGAACCAGATCCCGGCCTGGGAAACGGCGGTTTAGGGCGTTTAGCGGCTTGTTTCCTCGATTCTCTGGCTTCCCTGGAAATTCCCGCCATCGGTTACGGTATCCGCTACGAATTTGGCATTTTCCATCAAATGATCCAAAACGGTTGGCAGGTGGAAATCCCCGATAACTGGCTACGCTTCGGCAATCCTTGGGAATTACCTCGTCCCGATGAAAGTGTGGAAGTAAAACTGGGGGGCCGGACGGAAATCTATCACGATGATAAGGGACAGGAACGGGTACAATGGCTGCCGGAACGTCGGGTTTTAGCCATTCCCCACGATACCCCCGTCCCGGGTTACAAAACCAACACGGTGAACGCTTTGCGTCTCTGGAAAGCAGAAGCGAGTGAATCGTTTAATTTTGAGGCTTTTAACGCCGGGTTATACGATCAATCCGTGGCTGAAAAAATGGACGCGGAAACCATTTCTAAAGTCCTTTATCCCAACGATAACACCCCCGCCGGTCGCGAATTACGTCTGGCCCAACAATACTTTTTTGTGGCCGCTTCCCTGCAAGATTTAATTCGCATTCACCTAAAAAGCCACAAAAATCTGCAAAACTTCCACGAAACCGCCGCTATTCAACTGAACGATACTCACCCCGCCATTGCGATCGCCGAGTTAATGCGTTTGTTAGTGGATGAAAACGGCTTAGAATGGTCAAAAGCTTGGACAATTACCCAAAAAACCTTCGCTTATACCAATCATACCCTATTGCCGGAAGCCCTAGAACGTTGGTCGGCGGATCTGATCGGGAAACTGCTGCCCCGACATCTAGAAATTATCTACCTGATCAATCACTTTTTCCTCGACGATGTGCGGACTTGGTTTCCCGATAACGAGGAATTATTGGGCAAATTGTCGATAGTTGAAGAAGCTGGTTGGGGTAATAAACAAATTCGCATGGCTAATTTAGCCTGTGTGGGTAGTCACTCAATTAACGGAGTCGCTGCCTTACACACCGAGTTACTGCAAAAAGACACCCTGAAAGAGTTTGCTATGCTCTGGCCGGAAAAATTCTACAATAAAACCAATGGTGTCACCCCGCGCCGGTGGATTTTATTGAGCAATCCCCAATTATCGGCACTATTTACCGAAAAAATCGGCGATGATTGGTTAAAAGACCTGAAGGAATTGCGAAAACTGGAACAATACCTTGATGATCCCGAATTCCGTCAGCGTTGGTATGAAATTAAACAGGCGAATAAGGCCGATTTAGCGGCTTATATGCTGAAAACCCGCAATATCGAGGTGGATGTTAATTCGATTTTCGATGTGCAGGTAAAACGGATTCACGAATACAAACGCCAACATCTGGCAGTTCTGCACATTATCGCCCTTTATAATCGCATTAAACAGAACCCTCAGATCGATATTGTGCCGCGCACTTTTATCTTTGGTGGTAAGGCAGCCCCCGGTTACTTTATGGCGAAGTTAATTATTAAGTTAACTAATGCTGTGGCTGAAATTGTGAATAAGGATCCTGATGTCAGAGGTCGTTTAAAAGTGGTTTTCCTGCCTAACTTTAACGTTTCTTTGGGTCAACGCATCTATCCAGCGGCGGATCTTTCCGAACAGATTTCTACGGCGGGTAAGGAAGCTTCTGGAACCGGTAATATGAAGTTTGCCATGAATGGCTCCCTCACCATTGGGACTTTGGACGGCGCTAATATCGAAATTCGCGAGGAAGCAGGGGCAGAAAATTTCTTTCTTTTTGGCTTGACAGCAGAAGAAGTTTATGCTAAGAAAGCCCACGGTTATGAACCGATGAGCTATTACAAAAATAATCGCGAATTGAAGGGAGTGATCGATCGAATTAAGAGTGGTTATTTTAGCCATGGTGACCCAGAATTATTCAGGCCGATCGTTGATTCTCTCCTCTACGATGACCAGTATATGCTTTTAGCTGATTATCAATCCTACTCTGATTGTCAGGAACAGGTAAGTGAAGCTTATCGCGATCGGGACAAGTGGACGCGGATGTCGATTCTTAACTCGGTTCGCATGGCTAAATTCTCTAGCGATCGCACAATCTGGGAGTATTGTCAAGAGATTTGGAAAGTTAATCCGGTCAAGATTAGTTTAGAGGATTAAAAAACTCGGTCAAGTTCGGGTTTAGTCTTTGACTAGCCCGAATTTTGGAACCGTAGCCCCCAAAATGTTTGGTGAAAAGGATAAAATTTATTATTCTTTGCTATCCAAAAACTGGCTTAACAATTTTGAGTTTTAGGGTGAATGATGGGGGGAGCTTTTTGATTATGAGGAAAAATATAAATGTCAGTAATAATTGAACAAAACCTAGGGGAAATTTTAGCTCAAATTAATCACAAATTAGAGAATTTACAAAAAGATGTTACAGACATCAAAATTGAGTTAACAGAAGCTAAGGGGGAAAGACAGGTATTAAAGGTGGAAATCGATAACCTGAAGCAAGATGTTAATGCGATTAAAAGTTCACAACAGGCTCAGATTTGGACATTGATCGGTATTTTAATTACGGCGGTAGGAGGGTTTTTAGTGGCAGTGGGTAGGTTTGTTATTTCGGGTAATCCTTAATTGCAATACCGTCTAAACTATGATTATAATGATTGAATGATGGACTGTGATTGGGTTGTTTTTAGACAATCCAATGTCTAAACTATGATTATAATGATTGAATGAGCGACTATGATTGGGTTGTTTTTAGACAATCCCACAATCACAAAAATCCTATTCATTTGATTCCCAAGTATTAAGGATATTCTAAGAATAAATTTTGAAAAGTATGGTTATCCTGCCAGCGATAGATTGAAAAATCGCGGCGATCTGACGTTAAAATTCTCCCGTGTCCTAAGTTTTCAGCTAATACTACTAATGAAGCATCAGCTAGATCCATTGGTATATCTTCATAACGTTTCATAAGTTGTTCCATTCGTCTAACATGATTTGATTGTAATTCAAATACTTCAAAACCACCTGCTAAGAAATTTTGAATAAATAGCAGTTGAGCATGATTACCGAGACGAGTTAGCAAAAGGCAACAAGTTTCGGTGACAACACACCAGGTTGTTATTAGGGGTTCTCGCAATCTTTGAATTACAAGCTGTGCTTGTTGATGATGATTATCTTGCTCATTGGCGAGGGCCAACCAGAAGCCTGTATCAACTATAATCATGTTTGGCTGACCATTCTTCCTTCAGGATAGTTTTATAATTAGTAGAAAGATCGGGCGCACCTTGTCCACACCCAATAAAACCGCTTTCTTTCAGCACTTTAAGGGGATCTGAGTTACGCGGGTGTAGTTTGGTATATTGTTGCTCAATAACTTGATTGAGCAGGGTAGTGATATCCTGATCGCTATGTTGTTGGATGTAGGCGAGTTTTTCCCTTTGTTCTTGGCTAAGATGAATGGTGATGTCCATAGTCCTTCTCCTTAATAATGTCTAAACTATGATTAGAATGATTGAATGATCGACTATGATTAGGTTATCTTTGACAATCATGAGTGTTTATTATATTATATTATAGGGTTGGTATATCGAAAAAACATCACAGTTCATCACATAATCACATCAATCACAGTACAGACAATGAATGAACAACGCACCCAAGCTTATGTTAATTTAATAGAACAGTTGCTCACTTCTGCTGATGATGAGGAGCGAACTAATATTCTGCAAGCTAATATGGAATTGATTGACCCTCAATTTTTGCAGATGATGGAAAACTATGCAACGGGGTTAAAATAATAAGGATACAATAACCATGCAGATTGATTTAACACAACACTTTGGGCAATATCTCAATCCTCAAGCGAGAAATATAGAAGAATATGAGGTGTTTTTAACTGTTGGGGACATTGACAATAGGCTAAGGTGTTGTTAGTATATCCAACATGAAGGCTACCGCGCTCATTTGTCGTCGCGTCATCTTGGCCCCAGACGCATTCGCAGAAGTCACTGTCTGGCCTGTTCCCCAACCAGTTCTGCCATCGGATCATCCTTACGTCATATACTTAAAAGTAGGATAAGAAATTGTTTAGAGAGTGATCCAAAACTTTAAAGATAAAGAAGCTCAAAAAGTTTTTGAACGTAAACATTCGCGTAAATTGCCATTAGATATCCAACAAGTGGCATTGCGAAAATTGCGGATGCTTAATCGTGCGGAAACCCTGCAAGATCTTCGTGTCCCACCAGCAAATCGATTGGAACGTCTGGTTGGTGACAGGGAAGGTCAATATAGCATTCGGGTTAACGATCAATGGCGAATTTGCTTTGTCTGGCAAAACGGTGATGCTCTAGACGTAGAAATCGTTGATTATCATTGAGGTAAAATAATGAATGAAGATAAACTAATGCCAATTCATCCCGGTGAGGTTCTTTTAGAGGAATTTATCAAGCCAATGAACCTTAGTCAGAATCAAATAGCTCTGGCTCTTGGAGTTCCTGAACAATGTATTAACGAAATCGTTCACGGAAAGCAGCCTATCACAGCGGATATAGCTCTTCGGTTAGCTCGTTATTTTGATATGTCACCGCGATTTTGGCTGGGATTACAAATGGATTACGATCTGGACGTTGTTGAAGATGAAATAGGAGATCAATTGGACAAAGAAGTTGCTGTAATGACAGTTATTTGTGCAGAAAAGTAATTTGTTTGATATGTTCTAAGGCAGAAACTTGGAATATATCAAACAAATTTGGCAGCGACCCCCCTTGACAATCACGAATATTTATTGTATCACTTTAAATCATAAGGTTGGTCTCTCTCAAAAAAAATCACAGTCCATCACATAATCACATCAATCACAGTACAGACAATGATGGAAGACTATGCAACAGGGTTAGAAGAACAAAGAAATAATACTCCTGTTGCTTGGTTACGGGATATAAAGTATAGAATCTTGTTATGTAGAAGTCTAAAGCATGATCTATAGCGTTTCTGATTCATACGAGGTACATTCCTGATCCTGAACAGCTTAATCAGCAAAGGTTTAACTGTGCCGCACAGATGCGAGAACCGCTATATATGATTATTTAATTGACTGTCATTCTAGCCTGACCTATAATCATGGAAAGCTCAATCAGGAAAGTGAAAATGAGACAGGTACTTACAGCGATAATTTTTCAAGAAGATAATTGGTTTGTTGCCCAATGTTTAGAGGTTGATGTTGCTAGTCAAGGGGAAACAGAAACCGAGGCGTTAAACAATCTGCAAGAGGCTTTAGAATTACATTTTGAACCGCCTTGTGCAACAGTTATTCCCCGATTACAGAAGATAGAGGTAGAAATCAATGCCGCTTAAGCCTTTATCTTATCGTGAGATTAAACGCAAGTTGGAAGCGGCAGGGTTTGAAGTTATTAGTCAAAAGGGGAGTCATGTTAAGTTTGCCAAGGATACTCCCGAAGGAAAAATGACAACGATTGTTCCCTGTTATAAGGAGGTAACAATCGGTACAATTGCCAGTATTTTAAGGCAAGCGGGATTAAGGGTTGATGAGTTTGAGCGTTTATAGTTAATATCCTCTATAGTATTCTGTGTCATAATCGCCCTATATCAAGGGGACTCATCCTATCATAGAGTCATCCGCTAAAAAACATCATAGTCCCTCATTCAATCATTCTAATCACAGTACAGACAATGAATGAACAACGCGCCCAAGCTTATGTTAATTTAATTGAACAGTTGCTCGCTTGTGCTGATGATGAGGAACTCAATAATATTCTGCAAGCAAATCAGGAATTTATTGATCCCGATTTTTTGCAGGTGATGGAAAACTATGCAACATGGTTAGAAGAACAAGGAAATCATAATCCTGTTGCTTGGTTACGGAATATGGCGCAACAGTTGAGGCAGTTTCTCACCCTTCGACTGGTCAATACTGGATTTAGGGCAAACGCATCTAAATTCTAGATTCCTTATCTAATAAGACTTTCAGCGTTTCAGAAAAAATCAACCATGATCTCGAAAACCCTTATCCAGCCTACCTTTCAAAAATAAGATGCGTTCCCCCTGATACTGGATTTAGGGAGATTGTATTTTTTGAAAAGCTATAATATAATTAATTATGATTATTCAGATAATATTGTTCAATGACTATGACCAAAACTAATCTTGCCAAAAATCTCAAAGAAGCTTACCGAGTTTGTAATCTTGATCCTCTAAGGGGTGAAGCTATGAAACGATATTATGTTGATTTATCAAAAGTTCGCAATACCAAAGCTATAGGTCAAGTTGATACAATTCTTGAATTTCAAGAACCTGAAAAATTTACAACAATTTTATTTACAGGTCATCGTGGCTGTGGAAAAAGCACAGAATTAAGGCGAATTCAGGAAAGATGGCAAGAAAAATATTTTATTGTTTATTTAGAAGCTGATCGGGAAATTGACATTGAAGATGCGCGTTATATAGACTTATATTTAGTATTAATTAAGCAAATTGAATATGAACTCAGACAACGAGGAATTAAGTTTGATGATGAACTTCTGAGTAATTTTGAAGCTTGGTTTAAAGATATCACAGAAGAAACAGAGGAAACCGTTGAGAAGTCTGTGAGTATGTCGGGAACTTTAGATGTTAGTTCCTCTCCCTTTCCTATTCCTTTTGTAGCTAAATTATTAGTGAAATTATTAGCACAAATTAAAGGGTCTGATAAACGTAAAAAAACAATTCGTCAAACCTTGGAACAAGATATTTCTCGCTTACAAGCTGATGTAAATTTTTTACTAGATGATGGGTTTAGAAAATTACAGCAAAAATTTCCTCAATATCAAGGATTTTTAGTAATATTCGACAATTTAGATCGAGTAACACCAGAAGTAGGCGATCATTTATTTTTCGATTATGCAGCACAGTTACAAGCCTTGGGATGCAATATTATTTATACTGTGCCAATTTCTACAATCTATTCAGCTAAAAAAGTCAATAATTTTTTCGATAACTCTAATATTGTCCCGATGATCAATATCTACAATTTACAAAGAAATAAGCCCGATTTAGACTATCAAGAAGAAGCCTTAAAAGCTGTTGCTAAATTAATTGAAGTTAGGGTTAATGTTCAGGATGTTTTTGCTAATTACGATGATTTATTAAGTTTAGCTAAAGCTAGTGGCGGTCATGTTAGACAACTGATGCAAATGATGAGAACTGCTATTACTTCAGCAAATGCAAAAGGCGGCTCTAAAATTGATAGTGAAGACGTACAAACTGCCATTAAACAAGTACAGTTTGATTTTGAAAGAGTCATTCCTGATGAGCATTATAGTCATTTAGTAAATGTCTATTTAAACAAGGAAATTAATAACAATCAAATTGGACAACTTATGTTATTTAATACTTCTGCCTTAGAATATAATGGTAATGATAGATGGAACTATATCAATCCAGTTGTTGAATCTATTCAAGCTTTTAAAAAGGTATTAAAAAATGTTAGAAACTAAATCTTTCTCTATTTATAATCATCGTTTATTTTTAGTAAAAAATCAGCAGAGATTAGCTGAGTTACTAACTTTTATTGATTTTGCCGAAGGATTAACTATTGGCTTTATTGAAGTTAACCGCAATGAGGAAGCTAACTGGATAGTTGAGAGTTTAATGAATAATTCTCAATGTCAAAATATACAATTTATTGTTTTAAATATAGATGATTCTCAGGTGCGTTTTTTATTAGATGAAATTTTAAACTATTTATCTAAAAATCCCCCTTTAGAAGATAAAAAGCCAGTGTTAATTATCAAAGGATTAGAAAATTCTATCGGATTTAAGGATTATCCCCCTATTTTACAAAATCTCAATTTTGTTAGAGACGCTTTTACTTATGATGTTCCTTATCCCATATTATTTTGTTTACCCAAAGATACTATTACTAGATTTGCTAGATTTGCCCCTGATTTTTGGGCTTGGAAATCAGGTATTTTTAAGTTTGAATCTCTACCAGAAGAAAAAAATATTGATCGTCAATTTGTGAATTTTGCTCGGGTTCTTGAACGAGATGGAGTATCAGAAACTCAAGCAAGAATTGATCTATTAACTAGATTATTTGCAGAGTATTCAGCAGAAAAAAATATATCTATGATGATAACAACTTTACAGCAATTAGGGGTTGCTTATTACCGTAGAGGAGAGTTACAAAAAGCGGAAGAATCTTTGCTAGAAGCTTGGAATTTAAGTAATCAAATAACATCATTAGAACCGACAAAAGTAGCCACTCTTGAGACCTTGGGTTATGTATATAAGAAATTAAAGAAATATGAGGAAGCAGAAACAATTTATCAACAGGTTTTGAATGTTTATTCTGAGCAAAATTTTTCTCAAAAATGGGCTAAAATTCAAAATAGTTTAGGTAATGTTTATCTTGACAAGAATCAAGGCAGTAAAGCTGATAATTTAGAAAGGGCTATCTATTGTTTTAATTCTGCTTTAGAAGTATATACCCGTGATAGCTTTCCTTCTGAATGGG
>NZ_JADEXI010000131.1:0-9693 GCF_015207185.1 Microcystis sp. LEGE 08355
GTGTTGGGGTGTTGGGGTGGTCACTGCGTGCGCGTTGCGGAGGGTGTTGGGGTTTTACCTAAAATTTCCCCATTTCCCCATTTCCCCATCTATCTATTTCGGTAAAATTCGGCCAATAGTGCGATTTTCGGGGGTAAAAGTCTCTTTAGCCACCCGTTGAATATCGGCTGCCGTGACAGCATTATAAGCATCTAATTGGGCAAATAAATTACGCCAATCGCCGGTTTTTACCTCGTATTCAATCAAGGATCGCGCCATGCCCATGTTAGAATCAAGACCTCTTAATAGGGCTGCCCGTAGTTGATTTTTAACCCGTTCTAATTCCTGTTCCGAAACCGGTTCATTTTTCAATCTTTCCAATTCCGAATTCAAACCCTGCGCTACTTCCTCCAGGCTGGCATTAGGAGCGCTCAGAGCATAGAATAACAGCAAATTTGGATATTTATCTCCCGGAAAGCCGTTAAATCCCTGGGCAGCGAGGGCAAGTTGTTTGTCCTCCACTAAAGCTTTATACAGTCGCGAAGTTCTTCCTTCACTCATTAAAGTGGCGATAACCTCGTAAACCGCATGATCGGGATGATTGAGGGCGGGACGATGGTATCCTTCTAAATACCAAGGCTGCGAGTCTAATTTTAGGGTAATTTCCTTTGTTTTGGTTTGCTCCGGCTCTACTACCGTCACCTGGGGGGGTTTCGGTTTAGCGGGAAAACGACCAAAATAAACTTTAGCTAACTGTTTGACCCGTTCTGGGTCCACATCTCCGGCGATAGCTATGGTTAAATTACTGGCAGGATAAAATTTATCGAAAAAGTTTTGGATATCTGAGGGTTCCAGATTGCGAATATCTCGATCGTAGCCGATAACGGGACGTTTGTAGGGATGGACAGTATAAGCTTGATCGAGAAAAGCTTCGATTAATAAACCCAAGGGGCTATTATCCGTCCGCATCCGTCTTTCTTCCAGAATTACGTCTTTTTCTTTGTAAAATTCCCGTTGGAACACCGGCTCTAAAAATCGTTCCGATTCCAAAGACATCCATAATTCTAATTTATTCGACGGGAAACTGTAAAAATAGCTAGTTGCATCGGTGGAAGTGGTGGCATTTAAACCGACTCCCCCCTGAGTTTCGACAATTTGCCCGTATTCGTTGCGTTGGACGAATTTCTCGGACTCTGCCTTAGTTTTTTGAAATTCTTCCGTTAATTTAGCCACTTCTGCGCTTTTACCTGCTTTTTTGGCCGCTTGTAGTTCTTTGTCTATAGCTTCAAGGCGATCGAGGACTTTTTTCTCGCTAAGATAATCGGTAGTGCCGATGGTTTTTGTGCCTTTAAAGGCTAAATGTTCCAAAAAGTGGGCAACTCCTGTTTTACCGTCCGGTTCATCGGCACCTCCCACATCCGCATAGGTGACAAAGGAAATAACTGGGGCATCGCGATTTTCTAAGATAATGAATTTTAGTCCGTTGTCGAGGCGAAATTCGGTAATTTTTTGTTGAAATTGCTTAAGGTAGGGGGTAATCGATTGTACATCGGCTGGTTGCTCTTTCGCTTGGGCAAGAAGGGGTGAGAAACTCCCAAAACCCCAAAACACAACGAAAGCCACCCAAAAGCCGATTACAGCCCGATAATAGGGGGTATTTTTAATGATCATAGATAGTTTTTTCAGGTATCGTGGGAGCGAGAGATCGATCGATATCTTCGATCTTAGCAGTCGATTGTTAGGAGAGGGGAGATGGGGCGCTTTTTTCAGTGTTGCCAAAGGCACGGCGTAGCCGTCCAGTAAACAGTAATCAGTTATCAGTGGGGAAGTGGGGAAGTGGGGAAGTAAAGTATCCTTTGGAACCCTACCCTGATTCTGTCGTTTTTAGTTGCACATCGCGTCACATCTGATAACTGATAACTGATAACTGATAACTGATAACTGATAACTGATGACTGACTTTTAGACAAAAAATCTCTCCCTAAAGAGGAGAGAAGTCAAATGGGGGGGAGGCGGTTTTTATAGGTCGCCACCACGAAAAGCTAGTAGGAAAATGACAAAGGGGCCAGCTAACATGATTAGCGCCACGAAGGTGAGTTGAAAAATGGGTTCTAAATTGAGAGCCGCAAATAATTCCATGATGTCTCCTAACCTGTTTACAATGATTTAAAGGGCTAATCTGGTCAAAACCATTGTCTATCATACAGGGGATGATTCGCTGGTTTTCCTGATTCGATACAAAAATACATAAAGTTTTGTTGCAATTCTGAATTTTCCCGCTTTTCTATTTCCTTCCCACCGAGGGACCATCTCAATGTTCAACTCTCTGACCACATCTCCCGACTCGTTAACCCAAATTTATACTGGTTTTCAGGCACTCTCGGATCCCCTGCGACTGCAAATCCTGCAACTGTTGCGACATCAGGAATTATGCGTCTGTGAATTGCGCGACCATCTCGATATCGCCCAATCTAAATTATCTTTTCACCTAAAAACGCTAAAAGAAGCTAATTTAGTCCGCAGTCGTCAAGAGGGTCGTTGGATCTACTACAGCCTAAATCTATCTCAATTTCTTCTCCTAGAAGAATATCTATCCGAATATCGTCGTTTTAGTTCCCTTGTCCCCGCTCGTTCCTGCGAGGAAAATCAGTAACCAATCAAGATTTTTAGAAATATTAAAGCTTTATGAATGGCTTTTACTCTTGACATATCAACTTTTTTTGAAATAATAAAGGTGGATTACCCAATCTCCCATCATTCCCTTTCCACCTTTGTGCGATGACTAATCAAATCAATCCTAAAGCCGCCAAAGCTGGCGGTAGCCTTAGTATTTTTGAAAAATACCTTACCCTTTGGGTTATTTTCTGTATTTTGGCGGGAATTGCCCTCGGTCGGTTATTTCCGGACGTAGCGCAGACTTTAGATGCCATGAGTATCTATAACGTTTCTATTCCGATCGCCATCTGTCTTTTCTTCATGATGTATCCGATCATGGTTAAGATCGACTTTTCTCAGGCTCTCCGGGCTGCCCGTACTCCCAAACCAGTTATTTTAACTTTAGTGGTTAATTGGCTGATCAAACCCTTTAGCATGGTGGCGCTGGCTCAATTTTTTCTCGGCTGGCTGTTTCTGCCTTGGTTGAGTCAAACGGAGATTATCCGAGGACAGACGGTAAGTTTAGCTAATTCCTACACTGCTGGAGCTATTTTACTAGGAATTGCTCCCTGTACGGCCATGGTTTTGATGTGGGGCTATCTTTCCTACAGTAACCAGGGTCATACCCTAATTATGGTAGCAGTCAATTCCCTAGCAATGCTTTTTCTCTACGCTCCTCTAGGTAAATGGTTACTGGCAGCTAATAATTTTGTAGTCCCCTGGCAGACCATTGTTCTTTCTGTGTTAATCTACGTTGGTTTACCGCTTATTGCTGGTATTTATAGCCGTCACTGGATTTTTAAACATAAAGGACGGGCCTGGTTTGAATCGCGTTTTCTTCACTATCTCAGTCCTGTGGCAATCACTGCCTTATTGTTAACCTTAATCCTCCTCTTTGCTTTCAAAGGCGATTTAATTGTTAGTAATCCCCTGCATATTTTCCTGATTGCTATTCCCCTCTTTATTCAAACTAATCTGATTTTTTTACTTAGTTATGTGGCCGCTCTCAAACTCAATTTAGTTTACGAAGATGCCGCTCCCGCTGCTTTAATTGGTGCTAGTAATCATTTTGAGGTAGCGATTGCCACTGCGGTGATGTTATTCGGATTGAATTCGGGGGCTGCTTTAGCGACAGTAGTGGGGGTATTGATTGAAGTACCTGTGATGTTAATGTTGGTAGAATTCTGTAAAAAAACCGCCTTTTGGTTTCCCAGAGATCCAGAAAAAGCCACCCTTCTCGATCCTCGTTGCTTGAGTTCTTACAAATAATTATTCACCATGATCCAATCGACTCACAAACCCAGGATTCTTTTTCTGTATGGCTCTTTACGGGAACGTTCCTACAGTCGTTTATTAGCAGAAGAAGCGGCCAGAATTATCACTGAATATGGGGCAGAAGTGCGCTTTTTTGATCCCCGTGAATTGCCGATTTATGGCAGTGTTCCCGATACTCATGCCAAAGTACAGGAATTACGAGAATTAAGTCAATGGTCCGAGGGTCAAGTCTGGTCATCTCCTGAACTACACGGCAATATTAGCGGCATTATCAAAAACCAAATTGATTGGATTCCCTTAAGTATTGGTGCGATTCGGCCAACTCAAGGCCGCACCTTAGCAGTCATGCAAGTAAGCGGAGGTTCCCAATCTTTTAACGCGGTTAATACTCTGCGAATTCTTGGTCGTTGGATGCGAATGTTTACTATTCCTAATCAATCTTCGGTGGCTAAAGCTTATCAGGAGTTTAATGAGGATGGCACGATGAAAGATTCACCTTATCGAGATCGAGTTATTGATGTAATGGAGGAACTTTATAAGTTTACCATTCTCCTGCGAGATCAGGTAGATTATCTGACCGATCGCTATAGTGAAAGGAAGGAAAAAGCTGCCCAAGACATAGCCGCAATTGCTCATAAAGCTATTAATTAAATCAATTACTAGGAGTTAAAATCATGAAAAAAGTCATGTTTGCTTGTAGAAAAAATTCCTGTCGTTCCCAAATCGCCGAAGGTTTCGCTAAAACTTTAGGTGCGGGTAAAATTGAAGTCACCAGTTCCGGATTAGAATCGGCCAAAGTTCACCCCGGAGCAATCGAAGTTATGGGGGAAATTGGTATCGATATTACTGACCAAACTTCTAAATCAATTAGGGATTTTAATCCTGAAGATTACGATGCCGTTATCTCCCTATGTGGTTGCGGTGTCAATCTGCCGGAAGGATGGGTTTTACAGGAAATTTTCGAGGATTGGTTAATTGATGATCCCGATGGTCAACCTATCGAAACTTTTCGCCGAGTTCGCGATGAAATTAAGGCTAAAGTTATCGGATTAATCGAGCAGTTAAGTAGGTAGTTGTTAAAAGTTGTCAGACACCCCCCTTATCAAGGAGTTTGGGTAGGGTTGATTCATGAATCAACCCTACTATGAATCAACCCTACTATGAATCAACCCTACTATGAATCAACCCTACTATGAATCAACCCTACTATGAATCAACCCTAGGGGGGGCAGGGGGGATCAGAGGCAAAATCTATCTTTAATTTAATTATAACTATTTACTTAAGTTAATTTCTCCCAAATTTTTGCGGCTCTCTTATCGTTTGTGTGATAGATTTTAGCGATCGAATCTGTCTTCCTCTCTGTGTTCTTTGTGTCTCTGTGGTTTATCCCCAAGAGAATCTTTTTTCCAGTTTATCCCTTCGGTGAGAAAAATAAGAGCGGAAACCACAGTTGATGAAGAATATCTTCATTAATCCGACGCACGGCTAACCATTCCAACATATTGGAACGATGGGAGGTGGCCACTGCGATGGCACTGATGTCATCTTCTTCTGCTGCCGTCAAAACTTCTAATACAGGTGTTCCTAATCGCACTTCGCTCTGTACTTGCAAACCGAGTTTTTCTAGTCGCGCTTGCACCGATTCTAATTCCCGATGGGCATCATTTAAACGGTATTCGGTGACACCGGGATCGCGACTGATATTTTCCACTACCCGGACGAGAAGACATTGCTCAAAAGAGCCAGGGGCGCGGGTTTGAGCGTATTTTTCTATCTGTTCAATTAGATAAATTGCGTCGGGACTGCCATCGTAGGGAATTAATAAATGTTTCCAGAGATGCTGACAGCGCAGGGCCAATTCATCGCGAGTATAAACTGATAATAATTGCGGTCGGAAAATCAGCAGCGGAATATCGGTCATAGATGCGATCGCTAAACTGGTACTACCGAATAATTTTTCTTGGACAGCGCCGCGCATGGGATTGCCCATCAAAATCACGTCGATAGAGTGATGAGCGAGGATTTCCCGCACGGCATCCACGGGACGACGGTTAGAGATTTCGACAATAACTGTCATACCGTCGGGAATATTTGCTAAAGCTGGGGATAATTTTTCTTTAGCGGCGTCAATTTTTGCTTGATCTACGGCAGCTAGGGTGGGTTGTTCCCAAACCGGAATACTGTGGAGGAAGATAACTTGTTTTAAGCCGCTCAGGGCTAAGTGTGGCACACAATGGACAAGACGATGGAGACCATCGAAAAGATCTGTACAGATCAAAGCGCGCTCGAACATAAATTAACCCCTAGCAATTCGGTTATTCTTCCCTAAGAATAGCTAAAAGGGGGAAGAAATGCGCCCCGCATCCCTAGCTCGTTTCCGGAGAAACCCAGCCGGAGAAAGAGGTCGCCCGCAGGGGTGAAATGAGTTACTGGGGGGCCCAGGGATTAGAATCTAGACCCCACTGGTGTTTGAGAAAAGCTTTGTACATATTTTCTCTGACCATCATTTGTTCGTAGAGCTTGATCAGGAAATCCTGCGCTTGCTCCTGACTCATTTTTTCTACCTGAGTCTGAAAAGAACGAATGTTGAACTGTTGTTCTAAGGAAAGTTCGATCGGTTGAGACATGGTGTTCCTCCTCGATGAAGACAGTGGTTGATAACAAGCGAGATGGGTGATGGGTATCACCTCTTTTCTTTAACTAATGTAACAAATACTTGACAAAGTGTCAATGTATCTGTAAAGAGGGTTTTGCTTTTTCCCTCCCGTTAGCTAGGATACCCCGCCGCCAAAAGGAAAGAAGCATATAATGATACATTTAGCAAGAGTTTTCATAAAATTTTGCTTACTGTGAACAAATACTTAAGTAGTTATACTTAGGCAGCCCAGAGCGAGAGAAAATATTTGACAAATTGTGTAAACATTCTGTAATAATCGAAGAGAGCGACATAAATCGGGTAAGTTGAATGATTAGGCCTGTTAAAAGCTAAAAACGTAACCCCTAGATTCCGTCCCTCTCGTTGAAATCGTTAAGGATAGTCAAAATTGACGGCCACAGCCGCTATCGTGCAGAAACTGCAAGCTTATCGCTGGGAAACATCCTCCTTAGCTCTGTTTGCCTTAAAAAAATCAGCATACAGGCACGGAATGTCGCACAAGTTTTTACATCACCCTATACTTGGAGGAATCCATCATGTCCGTTCGTCTATACGTTGGTAATTTGCCCAAAGAATCCGTCGAGCGCGAAAAATTACAGGCGCTTTTTGCCGATGAAGGGGATACGATCACCACTAAAGTCATCAAAGATCGCAAAACTGGCAAATGTCGCGGTTTTGCCTTCGTTACCGTCCCTAGTGATGAACTAGCTGACCAGTTTATCGAAAAATACAACGGTCAATCCTTCATGGAAAACCCGATCAAAATCGAGAAAGCTCTCCCCCGCAGCAAGGGAGGTAAAGAAGAAGGAGAAGAAGCAGAAGGCACGGAGTCCAGCGTAGAAACCCCGGAAAAAGTCGAAAGACCGACTCCGAAACCGACGACGGCAGCACCGCGCAAATCCAGTGGTGGTGGTGGCGGCGGCGGCAAAAAACGCAAGGCTGAACGGGGTAGCAGCAGTACCCCGAAAGTTACCGGCGATGGTGACGCTTTACAGCCAGATCCCCGTTGGGCCAATGAATTGGCTAAACTCAAGGAAATGTTAGCAGCTCAGGCCACTAATCCCTAATTCCATTGACAAGAGGGCAAGGGATAGCCGATAACTAAGAGGTTCAAAACATCGCTTTTAGGAATGTGCATCATGACAGCAATCGATCCGGTCATTATCATGAAACAGGAGGTCGGTAAGGCCGCCGCTAATCTAGTTCAATCTAATTCAGTCGTGGGATTGGGAACTGGTTCAACGACGGCCTACGCGATCGAATATCTGGGTGCTAGACTGCAAAGCGGGGAAATCAGCAATATTGTCGGGGTTCCTACTTCTTTTCAAGCGCAAGTTTTGGCGAGGAAGTACGGAATTCCCCTCACTACCCTCGATGTCATCGTGAAGATGGATATCGCTATCGATGGGGCCGATGAGGTGGATCCCCAGAAAAACCTGATTAAAGGTGGCGGTGCTGCCCATACTCAGGAGAAAATTGTCGATAGCCTCGCCGATATTTTCGTCGTGGTAGTGGATGGCAATAAGCTGGTGGATAAGTTGGGATCGACTTTTCTTTTGCCGGTGGAAGTGTTACCCATGGCCATGACTCCAGTGATGCTGAAATTAGAGGCCCTCGGTGGTAAACCTTCCCTCCGCATGGGAGTGAAAAAAGCCGGCCCCGTGGTGACAGATCAAGGTAATTTAGTCATTGATGTTAAATTTGATAGTATCGATGATCCGGCTGATTTGGAAAGAACTATTAATAATATGCCGGGGGTTTTAGAAAATGGTTTATTTGTTGGGGTTGCTGATCTGATTCTCGTCGGTGAAATTATCGACGGTAAGCCGGTAGTGCGCGAAATTAAGTAGGCTTAATTATTCTTAAGCTAATAGTGAAACAGGCCTACAGCCTGTTTTATTAAGTAGTTAGGTGTTAAAAACTGTCAGATACCCCCCTTATTAAGGGGGGATTAAGGGGGGATCGAATTATGGGTGTGTACAGACAAAGAGCAAAACAAAGAGAGACTATAGGCTAATAAAAAATCTGTCCCTTTTTGACAGAAAATATCTGGGAAGATTGCAACCAGCGAGACTCAAAAGAACTGAGATGAGTCGTGGTAATTAAAGTTTGAAAACGGTCTTCGATCGCATCTAATAATTGATTTTGTCGTTCGATATCTAATTCGGCTAAAACATCATCGAGGAGTAGTAGGGGAGGTTCTCCGATAATCTCCTCTAGTAACTGTAATTCCGCTAATTTCAAGGCTAAAACTAAGGTTCTTTGTTGTCCTTGGGAACCGTAGGATTTAGCGGGGTTTTGGTTAATTAAAAAATCCACTTCATCCCGGTGGGGACCGACTACCGATGTCCCTAGCTGTTTCTCGGCCAAACGACGGGTTTCAATCTTATCTAAAAAAGCCTTTTGTACCCCATTGACATCATCTTCTACCCAAGGCACATTGGGAATATATTGTAATTCTAGATATTCGGTTTTTCCGCTAATACTTTCGTGCCATTTTTGGGCTAAAGGAATTAATCTTTGCAGGACTCGCGCCCTTCTTCTCGTAACTCTTGAACCTGTTTCTGCTAGTTGTAAATCCCAGAGTTTTAGTTGGGATAAATCCGCATAAACTTTTCCCTCTAATTCCTGTTTACGAATCTCTTTTAAGAGGGCATTTCTTTGTCGTAAAACCTGATTATATTGCTGTAAAATATGAACGTATAGGGGTTCTAATTGAATTAATAAAGTATCTAACCAATCTCGGCGAGCTTCCGGACCACCGCGCACTAAATCCAGATCGAGACTAGAAAATTGTACCGCATTAATCACGCCCAAAAAATCGAGATGACGGCGCAGGGGTTGACGGTCACGGATCACGGTGCGACGACCGGAAGAACGGAGAATTAAACTTAATTCTGATGCGCCATAAAGACGATTAACCCTAGCAAAAATTCTCGCCTCTGAGTCCGATTCTAGCACCAGATCCCGATCCTTGCTGACTCGATGGCTCTTGAGAGTGGCCAAAAGTTCGATCGCTTCTAGTAAATTGGATTTTCCCTGAGCATTATTGCCCAATAATATTGTTTTTTTGGACTCGAATTTTAGCAACTGTTCGGCATAATTTCTAAAACTGTGAAGGTGCAGG
>NZ_JADEXI010000132.1:0-9665 GCF_015207185.1 Microcystis sp. LEGE 08355
AGTCTCTGGACTCTGTGTAAGACAGTACATGGTTTTTTAACTGTGGTATGCGACGGTGGTGGAAGCAGAAACTTAAATCGTGAGGTTTAGGAATCGCCGCACTTTTAGGGCGGCGAGGATGTCAACTGTCTCCTGTCTCGACTAGGAAATTAATTTTGCACGACTACTGAAATAAACAATCAAAATATTGTTTATTTCTTTTTGTTGCGATTGAGTATTTATACTGAACTTTTGTCCCTAGGATTTCTATAATAGTGTTAGGACAGCTAAAAAGTTAATTTGCGATTCGTTGACTGGGTATATGTAGTCAAGCTCGACGTTTTTATAACAGTTCTAGTCACAATTATCTGGTAAAAGTCTGGGTGATTTTTGTAGGTTAGTTTCCGACTAATCTCCGCTCGGTTTTGCTTGGAATCACAGCTAAGAGAAGGGGTAGATTATGAGTACTGATTATTCTCTCTTATTCGATGGGACTGATGACTATGTAAGTATTCCCCATAGTTCAAATGCGGTCACAATCGCTATTATTGATGATGATATACCAAAACCTGGAACTTTAGCATTTAGTAATGCTCAATTTACGGTTAATGAAGACGGAACACCTGTTAATGTTGTCATCATTAATCGTACAGGTGGAAGTGATGGAGAAGTTGGCGCGACGATAGCTTTAAGTGATGGAACAGCTAAACGTCCTAATGATTATCCTAATAATTCTATCCCTGTCACCTTTAATAATGGGGAAACCTCTAAAACCATTACTATTCCCATTGTAGATGATCTCCAATTTGAAAGTAATAAAACCCTTAATTTAACCCTAACAAATGCCACAGGTGCCGCAACAATAGGCACACAAGACAAAGCAACTTTAACGATAGTTGACAACGAAATTAATCAGGGAATAACCCTTGATGAAGGACAAACAAAACTGATTAATAATACTGTCCTTAAAGCTTTTGAAACGAATAAACAACCCACAGACATTATTTACACCTTAACTGATTTACCTGATAATGGTCTGTTAATTCTCAATAATCCCACTGGTAAAGCATTATCATTTGATGGAAGTAATGACTATATCGCTTTAGGAAATCCTAATGCGTTACAAATTACTGAAAATCAAACAATTGAACTATGGATTAAGCCAAATCATTTTAATTACAGACAAAATCCTTTTAACAAAGCTTGGGGAGGCGAAGGAACTCTTACTCTTGAAGGAAACGTGAGTTGGGCTGCTGACGGAACTGTTCATTACTATTATGGAGTCACTGGTAGAGACTGGGGTAGTAGTGGAATAAATTATCAAGCATTTAATACTAATCAAAGTCTAAATATTAATCAGTGGTCTCATCTTGCAGTTGTAAGAGATTTTAGCAATCAAAAACTTAGTTGGTATATAAATGGAGTAAAAGTTAATGAGACATACACCATATTTAATTCAGCAACACCGAGTAATAATCCTATCTATATAGGGACAGGATATACAAATTATTTTAATGGCTTAATTGATGAAGTCCTAATCTGGAATAAAACCCGAACTCAAGCTGAAATTCAAGCTGACATGAATCGTCAATTAACAGGTAATGAAACTGGGTTGGTGGGTTATTGGAACTTTAATGAAGGTTTAGGAAATACGGTTACAGACTTAACTAATAATCATAATAATGGTACGGTTTATGGTGCAACTTGGACAACAGGAATTGTACCCACCAGTACAACTTTAAAACTAGGTGATACTTTCAGCCAAGCTGATATAGATAATGGTCTTTTAACCTATCAACATAACGGTAGTGAAACCACATCTGATAACTTTAAATTTACCCTTGCCGATGTCAAAAATGAATTTCAGGTTAATACCTATACAACTAATAATCAAGGATTTAATGATAACTACCATCAATCATCAACAACAGCTTTAAAAGATGGTGGCTTTGTAATTGTTTGGTCATCCCAAGGACAAGATGGCAGTGATTGGGGAATCTATGGGCAACGTTACGACATTAATAGTAATAAAATAGGCAGTGAATTTCAAATTAATACCTACACTCAAAATGCTCAATATAACCCCTCAATTACAGCTTTAAATAGTGGCGGTTTTGTTGTGGTTTGGGCATCTAAATTACAAGATGGAAGTGGTAATCCTATTTATGGACAACGCTATGATACTAATGGCAATAAAGTAGGCAGTGAATTTCAAATTAGTACCTATACTGAAGATACCCAATGGTGGGAACCTTATCCTTCAGTAACAACTCTTAATGATCGTGGTTTCTTTGTCACTTGGGCATCTGAATTAGGAGATGTTAATGGTAACATTTATGGACAACGCTATGATGCTAATGGTAATAAGGTAGGTACTGCTTTTCCCATCAATACTTATACTTCTGGAATCCAAATACAAGCGGCCGCAATAACCCTAAATAATGGTGATTTAATCGTTGCTTGGCAATCCTATCCTCAAAATAATGGTCATTGGGGTCTTTATGGACAGCGTTATGACAACAATGGTAATAAGCTAGGCAATCAGTTTCAAATTCATTCTAGTCCTTATTATGATTATTCTGACCCGAAAATAGCTGTATTAACTGATGGTGGATTTGTTGTTACTTACCAATCTGGAGACTGGAATGGAAATGGTATTGATGGTAGTGGTTATGGTGTTCATGGACAAAAATTTGACTCCACTGGTAATAAAATAGGCAGTGAATTTCTAATTAATACTTATACTACTGGAAATCAATTTTATCAATCTGTAACTGCTTTAGGTAATGGTGGATTTGTTGTTGTTTGGCAATCCCAAAATCAAGATGGTAGTGGTTATGGTATTTATGGACAGCAAGTTGACGCTAATTGTAATAAGATTGGTAATGAATTTGCCATTAATCAATACACGGCTAATAATCAATGGTTTCCTGCCATAACAACCTTAGCAGATGGAAGTTCTGTTATCATTACTTGGACATCAGAAAATCAAGATGGTAGTGAAAACGGTATCTATGTACAAAAATTTAATACCAGCGACCCACCTATTTCTACTTTTAACATTACTATTAATAATGTTAATGAATCACCAACAAATATCCAAATAAGCAAGAATACCATTGATGAAAATAGTCCCAACGGAACAGTTATCGGCACATTAACAACTACTGATCCTGACGTAAATAATACCTTTACTTACAGCTTAGTTGATAATGCAAATGGACGCTTTGCCATTAATGGTAATCAATTAATTGTCGCTGATGGAACTAAATTAGATTACGAAACTAATCAAAAGCATACTATCACTATTCGGACGCAAGATCAAGGCGGATTAACCTACGATAAATCTTTTGATATTAACCTAATTGATGTGGCTGATTCTGGTGTAATTGCTTTCAGTCAACCTAATTATTCTGTCAAAGAAGACGGTACACCTATCACCGAAATTACCCTAAATCGTAGCATTAATACTCAGGGACAAGTTAGTGTTACTGTTACTCCTAGTAATGGGACGGCAACCTCACCATTAGACTACAATAATGCACCTATTACAGTAACATTTCCTGATGGTGAAACCAGCAAGAAAATTGCTATTCCCATTGTCAAAGATACTGGTTATGAAGGTAACGAAACCGTAAATTTAACCCTCGGTAATCCTACTAATGGCGCAACATTAGGAACACAAAAAACTGCTACTTTAACTATTGTTGATACTCCGATTACTTATTATCTAACGACTGCAACCACTTGGACAGATGCACAAGCACAAGCGCAAGCAATAGGAGGCAATTTAGTTACCATTAATGATGCAGCAGAAAATCAATTTTTAGTTAATGCTTTTGGTGGATCTGAATATTTATGGATTGGTTTTACTGATGCAGTACAAGAAGGTAATTGGCAATGGATTAATGGTGAACCTGTTACCTATACAAATTGGGCATCGGGAGAGCCTAATAATTCAGGTAATGAGGACTATGCTGGTCTTAATTGGGGTGGAATTGGACGATGGAATGATTATAAATTTAATGTCTATAACTTAAGAGGAATTGTCGAGGTTCTTGATGGAACATCTACCATTTCTATCGCTGACGCAACCATTAATGAATCTCAAAACCAAGCAACTGTAACAGTTAAATTAACAGGAATTAGCCAGCAAACCTTTACCATTGATTATAACACCAATGACGGAACAGCAAAAGCCGGACAAGACTATACTTCTGTTAGTGGAACATTAACTTTTAATGCAGGAGAAAGTCAAAAAACTATCACCATTCCCATTAATAATGACCCTGATTCTGAAGGAAATGAAACCTTTACCATCAATCTTTCTAATCCTATAGGTGGCGCAGTTTTAGGAACAAATACAGCTACAATAACGATTATTGATAATGACGTTTCCAGCAACCCCACCGAAGGAGATGACACCCTTTACGGAACACCAGGAAATGATACCATTGATGGCCTAGGCGGAAATGACCAGATTTTTGGACTAGCAGCAAACGATAATCTCTTGGGTGGAATCGGGAATGATACCCTTAACCCCGGTTTGGGAATCGACACCGTAAATGGTAACGATGGAAGTGACTTACTACTCCTCGATTACTCTACCCTAACCACCAATATTACCTCTACCAATACGGGTACAAGTGGCACAATCACCACTACTAATAACAGCGTCACCTACACCAACATCGAAGCAATGAACGTTCAGGGTGGCAGTGGCAACGATACTATCTACGGAACCTCTGGCAACGATACCATCTTTGGCAACGGTGGCGCAGATTACCTCATTGGTGGTGATGGCGATGATAGTCTCGATGGCGGCGCGGGTAATGATACCCTCTATGGTGGGGCAGGAGATGATACCCTCAATGGTGGTGTGGGAGATGATACCTTTAACCTGAGTGGTACAGGTACAGTTATTGGGGGCGATGGGGATGATATCTTTATCTTCTATGGCCCCTATACTGGTATCATCGACGGCGGTGGCGGTAACGATCGCATTGACATAGCACCGGGTTATTCTGGAAATATCATTTTCCCCGCAACTATCACCGGCATAGAAAGCGTAATTGTACCCGGAAGTGGTGGTAACGACTACCTCATCGGTGACGATGGTAATGATTCCCTCAATGGACAAGATGGTAACGACACCCTCGAAGGACGCGGCGGTAATGATAACCTTTTAGGTGGTACAGGCAACGATGTCATCTACACTGGTTTAGGAATAGATACGGTAGATGGGGGGGAAGGCATCGACCATCTGATCGTAGACTATTCTAGCCTAACAACTCCAGTCTCCTCAACCTACAGCAATGGTTCAGGGAGTATCAACACCACTGATAACCAAGTAACCTACGATCGCATTGATAGATTAACCTTAATCACCGGCAGTAATCAAGATTTTTTGGCAGGAACAACCGGCAGTGATAGCCTCGATGGACAAGCAGGTAATGATACTCTTTTAGGAGTTGATAGCCATGGCCTCACCCCGGGTCTTAATGAAATTGATACAATGACGGGAGGAACAGGCAGCGATCGCTTTATACTAGGTGATGAAAGTTGGTGGAGCTACGATGATCGCAATCATAGCAGTAATGGTGCCACAGACTACGCCCTAATTCAAGACTTTAGCTCGATCGAAGATATCGTACAACTGCACGGCGACAAGAGTTATTATCGTCTAGAAACCGTCAATAACGATACCCATCTCTACCTAGACCAGCCGGTGGGTGAACCAGATGAACTTATCGCTATTTTCGCCAATCTTACTGGTTTAGAACTGAACTCGGCCGCTTTTGTCTTCATTGCTGCCGCTATAGAATTGCCGCAAGTCAGTCTAGCGGTTAATCCCAGTAATGTCAATGAAAACGGTTCACCGAACCTCATCTATACCCTGACTCGCACTGGAGACAAAACTAATTCTTTAACCGTTAACTTCAACGTCAGTGGAACGGCTACTTTCAGCAATGACTACACCCGTAGCGGGGGTAATAGTTTTAGTGCAACAGCAGGTTCGATTACATTTCTAGCCGGTTCATCTACCGCTACCCTAACCCTCAATCCCACCGCCGATAATATCGTTGAACCCCATGAAACCATTGGCATTACCCTCACCAGTGGCACAAGTTATACGATTGGCACAACCGCAACCGTGACAGGCACAATTAGCAATGATGACGGAGATCCCAACAACAACGAACTCATCGGCGGTAGTGGCAATGATAGCCTCGGCGGACTAGCAGGTAACGACACAATTATCGGTAATGCCGGCAATGATACCCTCAATGGCGGTGCGGGTGTTGATAGCCTAATTGGAAATGCAGGCAACGATACCTATATCATCGATGACCTTAATGATGTCATTGTCGAGAATGCCAACGAGGGAACCGATACCGTTCAAACTTCGATTAATTTCGACTTAACAGCAACCAATCTAGAAAATATCACCCTGTTAGGAACAGATAACCTCAATGCCACGGGAAATAGTTTCAATAACACGCTAATTGGTAATGACGGTAATAACCTACTGCAAGGATTAGCAGGTAACGATAATCTCGATGGTAAAGCAGGTAACGATACTCTCGTTGGTGGTGCTGGCAATGATACTTATACTATCGATGCCGGTGATACGATTGTTGAAAATGCCAACGAAGGAACCGATGCCGTAAAAGCGGGTTTCAGCTACATTCTCGCTAATACCCTAGAAAATTTAACCTTACTCGCTACAGGAAATATTGACGGCACCGGTAATAACAGTAACAATGGCCTGACGGGAAATAACGGCAATAACCGACTGGAAGGATTAGCAGGTAACGATAACCTCAATGGGGGACTAGGTAATGATACTCTCGTGGGTGGCAGCGGCAATGATAACTACACCATTGATGGGGGAGATACCCTGATAGAAAATCTTAACGAAGGAACTGATACTGTCACAGCTAGTTTTACCTACACTTTGGGAGACAACCTAGAAAACCTCAACCTCAGTGGCAATGCTGCTATTAACGGCACTGGGAACAATCTAAACAACAGTCTTAATGGCAATAGTGGCAATAATCTTCTTCTTGGGTTAGAAGGGAATGATTCTCTTGATGGAAAAGCCGGTAATGACACCCTCGAAGGAGGCGCTGGTGACGACACTTATACCATCGATGCAGGGGATACAATCACAGAAAATGCTAACGCAGGAACCGATACGGTTAAAGTTGGTTTTGCTTCCTACACCCTAACCACTAATTTTGAAAATCTGACTTTAACGGGAACTTTAGCCATTAATGGGACAGGCAATAGCAGCAATAACCTCTTGACAGGGAATAATGCCGCTAACACCCTTACCGGACTAGACGGAAACGATACCCTGCTAGGCGGTAGTGGCAATGATACTCTAGTTGGCGGCAATGGTAATGATGTTCTCACAGGAGGTTCGGGACTCGAACAATTTGTCTTGAATGCACCGGGTACCGGCATTGACTCAATTACCGATTTCAAAGTAATCGATGATACCCTTGTGGTTTCTGCGTCTCAATTTGGTGGTGGGTTGACGCTGGGAACGGCTATCGATTCTAGTCAATTCCGCATCGGCGCCGGAGCCACCACAGCAACGACTGCTGACCATCGTTTTATCTATAATTCCACCAATGGAGCTTTATTCTTCGATGCCGATGGTAGTGCCACTACAGCTATGGCGATTCAGTTGGCTACCCTCTCCCCACAATTAGCTTTAACTGCCGGTGATTTTATCGTTGGAGTTTGATAATAAAAAGTAAAGGGTTCTGGTATTGCTGATTTTAACTATGAATTATCTTATACCCCTGTATCATTCGTAAACAGAGGGGTTGAGTATCATCAATCCTTACCTCCTCTTGCCCAAAAAAGCCACAAACAGACAAAGGAAATATTACGACCAAACCCGTTTTATTCCGTTTTGCTGCTCACTCAAAACATCCTACAAGTTTTAACTCATACCAAATTTCTCAATCCATGACAGACATCCACGCTCGAATGCTTGCCAAGCCTGCATTCGTTGTGACGCAAATAAAGAAAAATGGGATCATATTGGTGATTTTCTCTCACTTAAGGTGAGCAGCAGAAGTTGTTCAAAGAGGGCGCAAGCATTGCGCCCCTACAGTAACGGATTTTGTCCACAATGTAGGGGCGAACTGCGTTCGCCCAAAAGGTACATTATCAAAGCGCAAGTCCCTTACGGGATTTTCCGAAAAATAGGGCAGTTTTCAGGCTACCCTAACCGGAAAATTAATCCCCAAAATGGGAGATAATCGCGTCGGCAAATTCGGAACATTTCAGGGGAGGATTAACGGGAGGTTCCATCAGACGAGCTAAATCGTAGGTAACTTGTCGATTAGCGATCGCCGCTGCGATGCCTTTTTTAATCAAATCGGCCGCTTCTTGCCATCCCATGTATTCCAACATCATTACCCCAGAAAGAATCACCGAACCGGGGTTAATTCGGTCTAAACCGGCGTGTTTAGGGGCTGTGCCGTGGGTTGCCTCAAAAATAGCGCAACTATCGCCAATATTCGCCCCGGGTCCCATCCCTAAACCACCGACGATCGCCGCTGCCGCATCGGAGAGATAATCACCATTCAGGTTCATGGTAGCGAGGATTGAGTATTCATCGGGACGGGTTTGGATCTGTTGGAAGATACTATCGGCAATGCGATCGTTAACCATAATTTTATCTTTCCACCGGCCATTGCCGTGAGTTTCCCAGATAGCATCGAGAACACTGGTCACTTCTTGGCAGATTTTGGCTTTTTTCTCGTCCGTAAGGGCATCATAACCCGGTTCCACCATGCGGGCGTTATCTTCGATGCTAAGATCAGGGTTTTTCTCCTTATTGCTCAGGATCCATGATTCCATCTCGGTGACGCACACATCCCGGAATTCACTTTTAGCTAATTCATAACCCCAATCCCGAAACGCCCCTTCGGTATATTTCATAATGTTACCCTTATGGACGAGAGTAACCTGATTTTTCGGTTTCGGTAAAGTCAGCGCTCGTTCGATCGCCCGGCGGACTAATCTTTGGGAACCTGTCTTACTAATCGGTTTGATACCGATACCCGCATCGAGGGGAATTTGTTTTTTCCCGTGTTCGGGAGTGGCGGGAATTAGTTCTGTATTGAGATAATTAATCAGTTTATCGGCGATTTCCGTGCCTTGTTTCCATTCGATGCCGAGATAGATATCCTCGCTATTTTCCCGATAGACGATGACATCGAGTTTTTCCGGGGTTTTATGGGGGGAAGGGGTTCCCGCATAGTAACGACAGGGACGAACACAGGCATAAAGGTCAAAAATCTGCCGCAAAGCCACATTCAGGGAACGAATGCCGCCACCGATGGGAGTGGTCAAGGGACCCTTGATGGCTATACCATATTCTTTAATCGCTGTCAAGGTATCTTGGGGTAGATATTGATAGGTCCCGTAGATTTCGCAAGCTTCATCGCCAGCATAGACTTTAAACCAATGGATTTTCCTTTGACCAGCGTAGGCTTTGGTGATCGCTGCATCGATAACTTTTTCGGTTGCGGGCCAGATATCGACCCCCGTACCGTCACCGCGAATGAAGGGAATGATCGGATCGTCGGGAACTAGAGGTTTTCCCTCAGAAAAAGTAATTGTCGAGCCTGTTGTCGGTGGGGTAATTTTGTCGTAGCGCA
>NZ_JADEXI010000133.1:0-9582 GCF_015207185.1 Microcystis sp. LEGE 08355
AATATTGACCGCAAGAACAAGAAAACTCTCTATCAAAATACCTTTCGCACTCCTAATTATTTTTGGTTCGATCCTAATACGTTAGAATTACAAGGATTTAGACTAATTGAGGGACAATATCAAGCCATTTCTCCCAATGAACAGGGTTATCTCTGGAGTGAACAGTTAGGATTATATTTAGGGATATTTGACCGGAAACTGCGTTATTTTACCGCCGATGGTCAATTAGTCCCCACTCCTCAAGAAGCGGAATTAGAGCAACGACAGGCAAAAGAACAGGCTCTTTTAGAGAAAGAACAGGCTCTTTTAGAAAAAGAAAGGGAACGACAAGCTAAGGAAAAATTAGCCCAAAAATTGCGAGAATTAGGCATCGATCCCGATACAATTTAACTGAAGTGGCAAAAGTCCTAAATAGTCAGATGTTAAAATCAGACACCCCCCTTATTAAGGGTAGGGTTGATTCATGAATCAACCCTACCATGAATCAACCCTGCCATGAATCAACCCTAGGGATCAAGGGGGGATTTATAACCAGCTACCTAGAGAAAGTAAACCTAAAGGAGAGGTCGTGAGAAAACTTATGAGTGATATTGAACTTCGGCAGTCAGTTTATGACCTTCTTTCATCCCTGAGAGGATTGGATGCGCTCAAAAAATTATTCTGGTCTGAGTTAAATTACGAGCGAGAAAATCAAACCTTGTCCCGACGCAATTGGCCAGATAAAGCAGTAGAAGCATTAGCAGAAGATCCAATCCTATTAGCTTCTGGGGGGGAAGATTTTCAGATTATTTATGCTCGTCTCAACTCGGAGCAACTGCTGCTCAATTTAGAGCGTCTTGTCGTTACTCAACTGCTAAAAAACCATCCCTACACTCTCTTTGTGTTCTCTGATTCCCACCAAGAACGGTGGCATTTTATCAATGTTAAATATGATGTTAAACAAGAAAAACGGCAAGTCTTGCGGCGAATTACAGTGGGTCCGGGGGAACAGTTACGAACCGCCACAGAACGCCTAAGTTTACTGGATTTAGATAATATTAGTTCCGAGTCTCCTTTAGCGATTCAGGAACGTCATGATGAAGCTTTTGATGTTGAGAAAGTTACTAAGAAATTTTTTGAACAGTATCGCTCGGTCTTTGAAAAAGTTGAGCAATTAATTACTAAAACTATCCCTAATGCTGACCAGAGAAGACTATTTACTCAGAAGCTATTTAATCGCCTGATGTTTATTGTTTTTATCCAGAAAAAAGGTTGGCTGAAGTTTAACGAACAAACAAACTATCTAGAAACCTTATGGCAGGATTATCAGAATGATAACAGCACCTCGGACAAAAACTTTTATCATAATCGCTTGACTCATCTGTTTTTTACGGGACTAAATAATCCCCAACAAACGGATATTATCAGTATCAATAACGGTGGTTTTCTTCGGCAAATAATCGGCACAGTTCCCTATCTTAATGGGGGATTATTTGAACAAGATGAAGATGACCGCAATCCTAATATAATAGTACCCGATCAGGCGATCGATGTTATCTTACAGGGCCTTTTTAGTAATTTTAATTTCACTGTAACTGAGAGTACACCCCTGGATGTGGAGGTAGCAGTGGACCCAGAAATGTTGGGAAAAGTGTTTGAGGAATTAGTCACGGGAAGACATGAATCAGGTAGTTATTACACACCTAAACCGATAGTTTCTTTTATGTGTCGGGAGGCTTTAAAGGGATATTTAAGCAGTAAATTAACTTCTGAAAACAAAGAAGCGATTGAGCTTTTTGTTGACGAATATAATGCTATTAATTTAAAGAATCCAGAGGCAGTTTTAGAAACCTTAAAACAGGTTAAAGTCTGCGATCCTGCCTGTGGAAGTGGAGCTTATTTATTGGGAATGTTGCATGAGTTATTAGATTTGCGTCAGTGTTTATTTGCCACTAAAGGTATTGATTACAAAACGGTTTATCAGCGCAAGTTAGAGATTATTGAAACCAATATCTATGGAGTTGACATCGATCCTTTTGCGGTTAATATTGCTCGCTTAAGGTTATGGCTTTCCTTAGCGGTTGAATATGAGGGAGACAATCCGCCACCGCTACCCAATTTGAAGTTTAAAATCGAAACAGGAGATAGTCTAATTGCTCCTAATCCCCAAGGTTCTGGGATGGTGCGCGAGGAGTTTATCCATCGGTTTAGGGAAGCTAAAGCGAAGTATTTAAGAGCGCATTTAGGCAGTGATAAACAAAGTCTTGAACAGGAGATTAATGAGGTTAAGAAACAGATTGCTTTATTAACCCATGGCAGTGCTTCTGTGATTGCGAGTGATAAGGAAGCTATCTCAAAAGGATTTGATTGGGTGGTGGAGTTTGCCGAGGTATTAGCGGAGGGAGGTTTTGATATTCAGGTAGCAAATCCCCCCTATGTGAGACAGGAATTAATTAAGGATTTAAAGCCAACTTTAAAGCAAGTTTACCCGGAAGTTTATACGGGAACATCGGATTTATATTGTTTCTTTTATGCGAGAGCTTTACAGTTACTTAAAACTGGGGGAATGTTAGCTTTTATTTCTTCTAATAAATGGTTTCGAGCAAAGTATGGGGAGAAGTTAAGAGAGCATATCGCTGATACTTGTCAGGTGAGAAGTATTACCGATTTTGGGGATTTACCAGTATTCAAGAGTGCGACAGCTTACCCGATGATTTTTATTGCTAATAAAGAGCAAGGACTCAATGATTCAATTATTTTTACTGAAGTAAAATCATTAGATGATCCCTATCCTGATGTCTCAACTTTAATTCGTCAACAGGGAAATATTTTAAATCATCAATCCTTGAATGGAAAAAATTGGATGTTAACTGATACTTCTACAGTTGATTCTATTAAAAAAATGAAAGCGTCGGGAATTACTTTAGAAGAATACGTGAAAGGAAATTTTTTTTATGGAATAAAAACAGGTTTAAGCAAAGTTTTTTTTATTGATAAAAAAACAAAAGAATATTTAATCAATCAAGATGAAAAAAGCTCAGAAATAATCAAACCATTAGCCATTGGTAAAGACATTAAAAAGTGGTCTATTGATCTTAAAGATAGATGGTTAATTTTTACAAAACAAGGAATTGAAATTAATGATTTTCCTGCTGTTAGAGAATATCTTCAACAATATCGATCACAATTAGAACCAAAGCCTAAAAACTATTCTAAAACTCAAAAATGGTTAGGACGTAAGCCAGGTTCATATAAATGGTATGAGATACAAGATAATGTGGCTTATTATCAAGAATTGAGTAAGCCTAAAATCGTTTATCAACGTTTTCAAGTAAAACCTTGCTTTGCTTATGATACTAATGGAATATTTGTTAATGACGCTGTATGGATGATAGTAATTGATGATTTATATTTATTAGGTATTTTAAATTCTCAATCCTTTTGGCAAGAAATAACCCGTCATTGCACACAAATTCAAAACGGATACCAATTACTAAGAGTATATCTTCAAAAAGCTATAGTTCCAAATGCTTCTGAATCTGAAAAAGAACCCATCATTAAATTAGTACAAAAATGCTTAGATGCCAAAGGGGTTAACTGTGAAGAATGGGAGAAAGAGATAGATGAGAGAGTAGCGGCATTGTATGGATTGTAAGGGGTTAGATACCCGAATTATTAAAGAAGTCGGGTATCTGAAATCAAGATATAATTATTAAAACCCCCAAGAGAATGAAACCATGACACAAGCAACAACTACCCCCTCACAAACCATCTTAGAAAAACTGCACACCCTCACCCCCCAACAACAGCAAGAAGTAATCGACTTTATTGAATTCTTGCAATTTAAGGCAGAGAAGACAGAAATTACAGAAGAAGAAGAACCGATTTCTGCTTATGAATCAGCTAAAGATTTAGTGGGGTGTGTGGAAAGTGGAATAGGCGATCTATCTTATAATAAAAAATACCTTAAAAGTCCAGCAAAAAAATGACAGATTTAATAATCTCGGAGAGAAATAATTGATTTAATTATTCCTGATTGAGATATAATTATTAAAACCCCCAAGAGAATTAACCCATGACACAAGCAACCACCCCCTCACAAATGAAATTTCCTTAGATTTAGTCTCCATTGCCCCAAAACCACAGCAAATATAGAGCTTAACCAGTTGAAGTGACTTCTGACAAGATACTCGAACAAGTACGAGAAGCAGCAGCCAAAAGACTTCTGTTTCTTCCCCATACTATTGGGCAGATGTCACGAGGCGATCGCATGATGACAACAACCGAGATCGAAACTGTTGTCATGACAGGTGAACTGATAGAAAGCTATCCTGAAGATGTGA
Source organism: Microcystis sp. LEGE 08355 (assembly GCF_015207185.1). NCBI lineage: Bacteria > Bacillati > Cyanobacteriota > Cyanophyceae > Chroococcales > Microcystaceae > Microcystis > Microcystis sp. LEGE 08355. Next base: position 4,323 of record NZ_JADEXI010000133.1, read on the forward strand.
GGGGACAAAGTTGTTTAATATTAGGATTTGGAGAAAATAGCAGACCGATTCATGTCGTCTGTGCTCCCAAAGACGAATATTTGGCGATTATTACTGCCTACCTTCCCGATCCATCAAAGTGGTCATCTAATTTTAGAAGGAGACGTTAGAATGGAATGCCTCTGCTGCAAGGGACAAATGAAACGGGGAACTGCTCCCTTTGCCATTGATCGCAACGGATACCATCTTTCTTGGGATGCTGTCCCTGCTTGGGTGTGCGAACAGTGTGGCGAAGTCCTTTTTGAAGCTCGTGAAGTCAATTTAATTCAAGAAACTCTCTCTATTCTAGATCGTGAAACTGCCGTCTTAGTTGAGCAAGCTTTATCCTAAACTACTATGAAAATACAAGGAATTATCAAAGGCAATACTATCGAGCTATTAGAGGATTTATCTCTTCCTAATGGCGTAAAAATTTCTCGGTCAATTCCCGATAATTTAATTCAAAAAAAATTATTGTGGGAAGACTTAGAAACTCTTATTGGAGTATGGAAAAATCAACCAGAACTCGATGATATATTTTCTGAAATTGACCGAGAGCGCCATAGATCATAGTTCAATCAAGGCAGCAGAGACAATGATTGAGTAGGTGGTATAATGTGAAATTACCCAATCCTAAAAATACCATTATTGATGATAACAAATTGACCGGTTATGCCCTAAATCTAAATCATTCAGATGGACAGCATAAAGCTAGGGTTTTTCAATCCGTCTTAAACTTAGATATTAATAACGTTCAATTTCTTAAAAATGCACTCCTAGAAGCAGTTAAAACCTATGATGCTATTCCTGACAAAATCAATCAATATGGACAAAAGTATGTTATTGATTTTACCCTGACTCATCAAAACAAAACCGCCATTATTCACAGTGTTTGGATCATCAGAAATGACGAAAACTTTCCCCGCTTAGTGACTTGTTATGCACTTTAAGGAGATAATCAAATGAAACTCTTAGATGTAGTTGCCTTATTAGAAGACTTACCCCAATTAGGATTATATTGCGGACAAGTCGGAACAATTGTAGAAGTTTATGAACCCACAGTTTTTGAAGTGGAATTTAGCGACACATCAGGACGTGCTTATGCTATCGAAACCTTACAAGAAAATCAACTAATGTTATTACATCATTCTCCCTTAGAACCTAAAAATTTAGCTGTAAATATAGGTTAAATTTTCTTAAAAAACATTATTGATATAACAATTATCTTATGGATATCGAACTATGCCTACCCACGACATCATCGACAATCGCCAGCAAAAATTAGTCGATAACATCAACCAAATTCTTCACTCCTCGGAAGCTGCTCATTTTGCCGTCGGTTACTTTTTCCTCTCTGGCTTTACTGCGATCGCACCTCGTCTCGCCACCATCCCACAAATGCGCCTCCTGATTGGCAACACCAGCAACAGGGAAACCATCGAACAATTAGCAGAAGGCTACCGCCGCTTAGAACTAATTAAAGACCATCTGGAAGCACAAGAATATCCCAAACGGACAGAACGCCAGCAGATGGCAACAGAAACCGCCGATAATATTCGTTCCAGCGTCGAACTAATGGACCAAACAGATCAAGCAGAAACCTTAGTAAAAAATCTGGTTCTTATGATTGAAGAAAAACGCCTTCAGGTGCGAGTTTATACTAAAGGGCGACTCCATGCTAAAGCCTATATCTTCGACTACGGGACAATTTATAACCAGCAGGGACAACCTTTGGAACGTCAAGAAAAAGGCCTTGCTATCGTTGGTTCTTCTAACCTTACTTTATCAGGAATTTCCCACAATACCGAACTTAATGTTATCGTTCACGGTAATGAAAATCATGCCAGTTTAACAGAATGGTTCAATCAACTTTGGCAGGAAGCAACAGAATTTGATGAAACACTGATGCAGTCTTTAAAACAGTCTTGGGCGATGATGCCAGTACGTCCCTACGACATCTATATGAAAACTCTCTATATGCTCGTGCGCGATCGATTGACAGAAGAAACTGCCAGCGAAATGATGATAGATAACGAAATTACCGAGAAACTAGCAGACTTTCAAAAAGTAGCAGTTAACCAAGCTGTTAAACTCATCCGCGAGTATGGAGGTTGTTTCGTTTCCGATGTGGTAGGACTAGGAAAAAGCTTTATTGGTGCTGCCATTGTCAAACGTTTTGAACAAGTGGAAAAAGCCCGCCCCCTCATTATTTGTCCAGCGCCACTGGTGGAAATGTGGGAACGCTACAACGAAATTTATCAACTTAACGCCCGCGTTTTATCGATGGGATTGCTGCGGGAAGATGAAACCAGTGGCATCAGAGTTTTATTAGAAGATTTTAAATACAAAGATCGAGATTTTATCTTAATTGATGAAAGTCATAACCTCCGGAATGCCGCAACCCAAAGATATAAAATCGTCGAAGCCTTTTTAGCAGCTGGGAGACAATGCTGTTTCCTGACAGCAACTCCTCGCAATAAAAGTGCTTGGGATATTTATCATCAGATTAAGCTTTTTCATCAAGATGATAAGACAGATTTACCCATAGATCCGCCCGATCTAAAAGAGTATTTTAGATTAGTAGAGAAAGGAGAAAAACAGTTACCTGACTTGTTATCTAATATCTTGATCCGGCGCACTCGCAACCACATTTTACGCTGGTACGGCTTTGATGCCAAGACTCATAAACCCGTAGATGCAGACAATTTCAAGGATTATTTAAACGGAAATCAACGCGCTTACGTTATTGTGGGTGGTAAGCATCAGTTTTTTCCCAAAAGAGAACTACAAACCATTGAATATAGTATTGAAGATACCTATCAAGGACTTTACCAAGAACTGCGCCAATATTTAGGGAAATCTCGCCAACAGCAACCAGCCAAACCTCGTAAAAATGAACTTTGCTATGCTCGTTATGGTTTGGGGAATTATGTATTACCAAATAAGCGCAAACAAGAACCATTACTCAGTTTACAAACTGGGGGAGCAAATTTAAGAGGACTGATGCGAGTTCTGCTATTCAAACGCTTTGAATCTAGCGTTTATGCCTTCCAACAAACTGTTAAGAAATTACTGCAAGTCCATCAACGCTTTCGAGAAGCTTTACGCCAAGGAATTATCCCCGCCGGAGAAGAAGCTCAGGCAATTCTCTATGAACCAAACAATGGGGAAGAACAAGATATTATCGATGCTTTGCGTCAGGCATCTGGGAAGTATGATCTAGCTGATTTTGATGCCACAATATTGCAGAAACACCTCGAACATGACATCCAATTGCTAGAGAAAATTTTGCACTTAGTTGAGCCAATTACTCCAGACAAAGATGCTAAATTACAAACTCTCAAAAATTGGTTGAATAAACCTCCGCTGCAGGATAGCAAGTGCCTCATCTTTACTCAGTATGCTGATACCGCCTCTTACTTATATCAAAACCTCAATCCTAACGGCGATCGAGACGATCTAGAAGTCATCTACAGTGGCGATAAAGATAAGGCGCGGGTAGTGGGAAGATTTGCCCCCAAAGCCAACAAATACTATAAATTGACCCCGGGAGAGTCGGAAATCAAAACTTTAATTGCTACCGATGTTTTAGCCGAGGGTTTAAACCTACAAGATGGCAACCTGATTATTAATTATGACCTGCATTGGAATCCCGTCCGACTTATTCAAAGGTTTGGTCGGATTGATCGGATTGGCAGCGAGAATGATGTGGTTTACGGCTTTAATTTTCTCCCAGAGACGGGATTAGAGCGGAATCTAGGATTACGACAAAAACTCAAAAACCGCATTCAAGAAATTCATGAAACCATCGGTGAGGATGCGGCAATTCTTGACCCCACAGAACAGCTTAACGAAGAGGCTATGTATGCGATTTATGAAAAAAGTGGTAGTCATCAATTAAGTTTGTTTGAAGATGAGGGAGAATTTCTCGACCTCAATGAAGCGGAAGAAATTCTCAGACAACTCCAGCGAGAAAATCCGGCTGAATACGAACGGATAACTAACCTGCCTCACGGCATCCGAACGGCTCGCTTTTCTCTGAATAAGGGCATAATTGTCTTCTGTGAAGCTTCTTATCCGAACCGCAAAGATTGGAAGGGCTACCAGCAATTATACTGGCTCGATGAACAGGGAGAGATCAGATCAAAAGATACTGCCCGCATTTTAGGAATGCTCAAAACCAACCCAGAAGAAGCAGCACTGCCGCTGCCCAAAAATTACAACCAAGCAGTGATGCAAGTCAAGATTAAATTTGCTCAAGAAGTCCAACACCGCCAATCGGAACGGGAGTACAGCCGTTCTCTGACTCAAGGACAGCGATACATCTTGCGAGAATTGGGACTGCTGTTCAAAACCACGCAGGATGAAGAAATCCGTAAGCAGGTTAACCTATTAGAACAGGCCTTTCGCCAACCGATTACCACTGTACTCAAGCGCGAGTTAAACCTGATTAAGCGCCGTAGCCTGACAGGAGAAGCTTTGTTTAGCGAACTGAAGAAATTATACAGCCAACATGAGATGCGGGACTGGTTAGATCGCCGCCGCTTGCAAGGTGAGGAGCAACCAATTCCCATCATTATTTGCAGTCAGGCTTTAGTTTAGAAACGGCAATAGCGATCGCCCTGTCCCTTACCCCCTCAGAAAAGGTGGGTTTTTTTTCTACCATCGATAAGTAGGGAGGCACAATTATTTGTAGGATGGGTTATACCATTTTTCTTTATTCGCGTCACAACGAATGAAGGTTTGGCAAGCATTCGAGCGTGGATGTCTGTCATGGATTTAGAAATTTGGTATTAGCGGTAGCGTAACCCATGCGGGCGTTGGGTTTCATGCTTCAACCCAACCTACGTTCTGGTTATAATTAAATTAAAAATGGATTTTAGGTTCGATCCCCCCTGCCCTCCTTGATAAGGTAGGGTTGATTCATGAATCAACCCTACCCTTGATAAGGGGGGTGTCTGACAACTTTTAACGCCTACCTACTTAGAATTAAATTAGGGGCAAAAATCCCCCAGTACCATCTCTAAAGTAGTGGGAAAAACGCTATAATTAATCAATCCTAAAATACCTGGAAAAAGTCATGACAGCCCTAGACATGATCCCAGATGTCACCTATCCCCCCACAGATTTATGGAGTGATGAACCACCCTTGGCAAGTGATCTACACCTGCAACAGATCATCATTCTCCTTAGTTGTCTAGAATTATTATGGCGCGAGAGGAGTGATTACTACGCTTCGGGA
>NZ_JADEXI010000134.1:0-9577 GCF_015207185.1 Microcystis sp. LEGE 08355
CAGTAAACAGTAATCGGTGAACTGATAACTGATAACTGATAACTGATAACTGATAACTGATAACTGATAACTGATAACTGATAACTGATAACTGATAATGGCTTCGATCGATTTTCTTAGCTATTGACAAGGGTTCCCCTAAAAGCCTACAAGTATTTTGGATAGGTATGGCCATTGAGGAACCGACCAAAATATGAAAATAACGACAAGATTACGGGAATCGGGCAAATTTTTCTTAAAAAGGGCTGCTAGTATTGCCCTAGCACTATTTTTAATCTTAAGTCTGTTCACGGTTAAGGGGACTGCCCCTGCTTTGGCTGTGCTTGCTCAGGGTGATGCGGTAACGGATCCCACTGCCATTTTACGCAATGCCTTACCCATAGATAATAAACCAATTCGTCAAGTGCAACAATCGATCGAAGATATTGCCAAACATCTGCGGGCCAAACGTTGGAGTCCGATTAAAAAAGATGTCAAGGATGCCAATTATGCCCTTTCTACCAAAAGCAAGGCTATCTTAGATAGTGTTCCCGAAGCAAGTAAAAGCCAAGGGGAGGAATTAATCGAAAAACTGAAAACGGGAGTGGTAGCCCTCGATACAGCCGTAGAAGCGAAGGATAAAGAGGCAGTTTGGTCAACCAGACGGGAATTGCTCAATAATATCACCGCTTTAGAAGAATTAATGGTGGTGGGTTTTCCCTTTAACGTTCCCCCAGAATACGCTAACTTGCCGCAATTGCGAGGACGCGCCACCGTAGAGATGCAGACAACCAAAGGAGATTTAACTATCGTTGTCGATGGTTACAGCGCTCCGGTTAATGGGGGTAACTTTGTGGATTTAGTCCAACGGGGTTTTTATGACGGTTTACCCTTCATTCGCAGCGAAGATAATTTCGTTGTGCAAACCGGGGATCCCGTCGGTGCAGAAGAGGGCTTTTTTGACCCGAAAACTAAGCAATATCGCTCTATTCCCTTAGAAATTTTGATTAAAGGGGAAGAAGAACCAGTTTATGGCAATACTCTCGAAGAATTAGGGATTTACTTACCCAGTCTCGCCTTACCTTTTAACGCTTTTGGTGCATTGGCCCTAGCGCGTCCGGATACTAATCCTAACGGAGGTTCCTCGCAATTCTTTTTCTTTAAATTCGATAATGAATTAACTCCTCCGGGGTTTAATCTCATGGATGGTCGTTATTCGGTTTTTGGCTATTTAGTCCAGGGAAAAGAGGTGTTAGAAGAACTTACCGATAAGGATAAGATTATCACCGCTAAAGTGGTTTATGGCTTAAATAATCTCGTCCAACCTAGCTAGGTTGGCGTTTTTAACTAGGTTTTGTCAAGGCAAAAGATTAGTCAAGATAGGGGAAGCATCTCAGATTCTGGGTACTTCCCCCCATACCCCAGAAAAGTGGCAATTATCGGAGTCAATATTCCCCGCTAGTGAAAGCAAGGCAGTTAGTAGATGTTACTGTGTTAACGACCTTTTCAACTTAGAGGAGGGTAAATCGTCCACTATTCGCTTATGTCGGAGTCAGCAGTCACGATCAAAAATTGGTTAATAAAATCAAAGTTCTCGCCCCTGTTTTTGCCGATAGTTTAGCCGAGCTTATTCGGGGATGCCTAGAGGATTTATTAATAAAAGTTTTCTATCAAAAGGGAGAATTTAAGTTACTGTGATCGATAGTCCTTCTTCAGAAAATGAGCAAGAAAATGTTCAAAAGTTTCAAGAAAAATATCTCTACATTATTGGTCAAAGAACTGATAAATTAGAACAGCAAAAGAATAATCAAGTGTGTAAAACCTATCAAGTACAGCTTGGGGATATTACTGATTTAGAAGTTAATCATGATCTAGGTGTACCCTTTATTGAAGATGAGCGAGAAAACTTACAATTAATTCAATCTCTGTCCGAGCAGAGCAAACCTATTATTGTGATTGATGGCGTTATTTTTCAAATTAACCAAGGAGGAATAGCGAGAGTTTGGTATTCAATTCTACAAGAATGGAGTAACTCAGAATTTGGTCAACATATTATTATTTTAGATAGAAATCAAACCGCACCGAGACTAAAAAACTTAAAATATTGGTTATTAGAAGCCTACGATTATAATCATAGTGGAAAGGATACTAGAAAAATTCAAGCAATCTGCGATCAGCTGCAAGCAAGTTTATTTATTTCCACCTATTATACAACGCCTTTATTCACTCCCGCAGTTCTCATGGTTCATGACATGATACCTGAAGTCCTGCAAGCGGATTTAAATCAACCAGAATGGCAGGAAAAACACTATGCAATTTTGTACGCATCTAGGTATATTACTATATCAGCTAATACTGCTCGAGATTTAGTTGAGTTTTATCCCCACATTACCCAGGATAAAATTGATATTGTTTATAATGGAGTCAGCCAAGAATTTTCTCGAAGTATAGCTAAAGAAATTGATAGGTTTAAGCAAAAATATCAGATTTTAAAACCATATTTTCTTATCGTTGGTTCCAGGATTAGTCTCAAGGGTTATAAAAATGTCAAATTATTCTTTGAAGCTTGGAATAATTTACCTGAAAATAATAATTTAGCTGTGGTCTGTGTCGGTGGTGATTTAGAGTTAGAGCTAGAATTATCGAAATTAGCTCCAAATATTACCACCTATGTCTTAAAATTAGATGATCAGGATTTAAAAACCGCTTATTCGGGTGCAATTGCCTTAGTTTATCCTTCTCTTTATGAAGGATTTGGACTACCAATTATTGAAGCAATGGCCTGTGGTTGTCCCGTGATTACTTGCTTTAATTCAGCGATTCCAGAGGTAGGAGGTGATGCAGTTTTATACATTGACGGCATCAGTATTGATGAGATGATACAAGCTATCAAAAAAATACAAATTCCTGAAATTCGTCAGCAACTAATAGACAAAGGATTAGAGAGATATAAACAATTTTCTTGGCAGCAAAATTCCGAAAAAATTTATCAAATTATCCTAAAAACTATTACCGAAGTTCAAGAAAATCCTTCTGGTCAGGTTTGGGTAGAATTAAGAAAATTACAAGAAGAAAGACAAAATCAATCTCTGCAGCAATTAATTACATCTATCTCCCTTCAAGAAATGGAATATTCTCTGGAAAAGTTCAAAAATCAGAATAGGCAATTATCAGAAAATATTGAAAGTCTGCAAGAGAAAATTAAGAGTTTATCTACAGCAAAATCAGCTATTAAAAGACTGCTTAAGATTGTAATCAAAAAATCTAAAGTTGCTTACTTTATAAAAAAGAACTATTAGTTTAGTAAGCTTAATTGGGAATAACTAAAATATCAATATATTCCCCAGTGTTTAAATTCTCTTGATAAAATGTATAGAGAAAATCTAAACTTATTTCAACAAATGTTCCCTCGTGCAATCTCCATACTCTAGAGGCAAAAGTTTCGATAAAGCTTAAATAACTTTTCTTTCCAGCTAGTCGATTAATTCCGTAGGGCCAAAATTCTACATATAAAGGAACAGATATTTCTCGAAAAAATTCTTGTCCTCCTTGAAATATTAGTCCTTCACTACCTTGACAATCTATCCAAACAAAACCAATTTTTCGAGGATTTAAGATTCCTCGATTCTTTAACTCATCTAGAGTAATAAACTCGGCTAATTCTCGACTATAGTTGTCTTCATTAAATAAATTATCTGTGACATTGACTGGTTGAATACGGAAGTCGCCACAATTATCAGGGTTACAAACTAATTCTCCTGTACCAGTAAAATTAGCTAATCCGTAGTTCAGTGCTTGTAATCGCTCAGTTAACTGGTTAATCTGAGTATTAAAAGTCAGAAATTGATAATTTAAACCCGAAGCTTCGATAGAGACAGCGGATTGGAAGTAATTACCTTTTAAAGCATAAATGGATGTGGAGCCAATATTAGCACCCAAATCAAGAAAACAAGACTTATCGGGGTGGAATAGACTATGATTTTCCAGAAATGTCATACAGACTAAAAAATCATTTAGCTGAAATGCTTTTCCCTGTAAAGCTCCTTGAAGTTGGACTTTATCAAAAGTGGGATAGAGTAAATAACCGTCAATTTCATCACTTTTGATCATAATTCCATATAGGGATTCTGGCGGCTTTTTGAGACTAAAATTATTGACCTGTTTATACTCTGCTGATTCTCCGAAAATATGTAATATTTCTGGTAAAGTATGGGAGGTAGTCAGCCAATATTCTAATTCTGAGTTATCGGGATTTCTTTTTAGTAAATACTTGTATAAGCTAGTAATAAATTTTCGTTGCTGCTCATGATTATTTTGATTATTTTGGCTATTTTGTTGATGCTGATGAAATTCAGAAGACTGTAAAAAAGACTGGATAACTTCCTGAAAAGACCATCCTAATTTGATCTGTTCCAGATAATATCTTTTACCTTCTATATCCGCAGCTCTCTGCAAAAAAGTTTCATAACAAAATTCGATAAAAGTTTCTGGTTGAATAAACATAATTAGTCATCAATTTTTATGAGTGAAAGACTTTTGGTGATTAAGTTAATAATCACTAGAAAGAAAATTTATCTGAGAAATAGCCAAGCTTAAGTTTCTATCATCATCGCTTAGTCCTAAATTTTTAGGTGATGTGGAACCCTCTATTTTTAGTTCAATAGTTATTAGAGATGAGTTTTCATTGAGTAGATTTTTAGAGCAGTAAATAAACTTACGAAGACTATTTTGGAAACGATTATATTCAAAGTTCCAAATATCCACGAATTTTTCATTTACCCATACCTCTACCTTAAGTGTAGGGTTTTCTGACGAGAGAAAAACTGTCACTATTTGCCATTCTATCATTAGGGGAACAGGACAGTCAAGCTGCATAGTAAAAAAAGCATAATCACCTTTTAACCAAGTAAAATTTTCTTCGGGTAAGTAAAACCCTTGTCGGAATAATTGAGGATGAAGGAAATTAGCTAAATAACCGGCAAAAATTACCCGCTTATTCAACTGGGCAACTATTTGATAACTTCCCTCTATTATATTGGCAAATTTGCCTGTTAGTAAAATTTCTTGCGAACTTAAATATTCTCTTTGCAAAGGATCGGGAGGATGACCTTTTGCCAAATTTCTATAGGGTAAGCAGCCATAATAATTAGGAGGCACATAAATTAACTCTGGGATATTTGTATTTAAAAAAATGAGATTTTTTTCGCTTAAAACATCATTTCTAACCATAAATAAATTGATGCCTTGACTATCAGCATAAATCAGGGAATAACCCTTCTTATCTGCTAAATTTTTCCAAGCTAAAATACTAGCTCCAAAATAATTTGTTCCATCCCAACAACGCTGAGTAGAGTAGGGGACAACCTTATCTTCTTTGGGTGAGTGGGAAGAATTGTATTCCACTACTACCACTCGCGGTTGATAGATTTTTTCTAAACTAAACCAGAGATAAAAATCATTACCGTCCACATCAATAGAAAGCAAATCGAACTCGTGGGGAACCTGATACTTGATAAAAACTTGATTGATATTTTCGGCAGTAATTAACTCTTGATAGAGATGAAGTTCTGGGTTACTATAATCCCTATCTAACTGGATACCATGACAGTCATAAATTTCTCGCAGATAACGCGTATTGCATTCTCTGCCATCTTCTACCCCAATTTCTACATAAAAGCAATTCGTAAAACCAATGAGAGCGAAAATCTGCTCAATCACACCATCTTCTCCATTTTGGGAGAAAACTTTTTTCTCGAAAGATTGTAAATTGATGACTGTCATGGTTAAAAATATCAAGTTTCTAGTAAACTGTAGTAAAACGTAGGGTGCGTTAGACGGCAAAAATTGCGGCTTTGACTTGAAGGTAAAAATCCGTCGTAACGCACCACTAAGTAGTAAAACGTAACAGCCAAAATTGCTGCTTTGACTTGAAAGTAACAATCCGTCGTAACGCACCACTAAATAGCCGATTACAATGAGATTACCTACTTAGTATTTATTCAATACCTAGTTTTTGCAATGTTAGTAAACGTTCTTTACTAAACTCCTCGTACACTGTTTTCAGATGAGTAATATTCTCCTCCTCTGTTTCCAAAGGTTTCCCATCCTTAACCACTTTTTTGCCTTGACTTGCCAAAATTTGCCAGACAAATTGTACGGCATCTTGGTTATAGGATTTAGCCAAGAGGAATAATTGTTCTAAACGATTGACCAGTACTCCAGTCCCAATCAAAGGAGAAGCTAAAAAGCTTAATTCCTCACTATAGACTGCTTTCGCTTTCACTGCATTATTAAAAGCATCAGTAGATGGTTTCCGTTCCTGGCAAGTTTGCTCATCCACAGCAGGATGAATATAGCCAATACCAGTTAAAATCATCAGAGCTTGGTAAAGACCATTTAAGTTAATATTTGAGGTTTTGGGGTGATTTTGCAGTTGCAGTAAAGTTTGGGGAGATTCCGCCAAAACCTGACAAATTGGCTGATAAACTGTCTCCTGTAACTTAACTTCTCCCACGGGAAACTGATGCTCGAACTTGATATTTGCGGGATTAACAATCATGGCAAACCGGGTTTCTTCTAATTGTTTAACCTGTTCTTCGCTGGTTAAAATTAAGTAGCCTCGACTAAAAATATCACGACGGAATTGGCTATTAACAAAGAAATCTCGCACCACTTCCCGATAGATTGGGTCGCTGATTTTTGCTAATTTTTCTTGGGCTACTGGAGAGAGATTGACCGTATCAATATGGTCATTAATATGAGCGGAACCCACATATTTAAGTTTCGCATCCTCTAATTCTTTCGCCACTTCATCGAAGTAAAAACAATTCCAATCCTGATTAAAATACTCGTGAGCTAAATAATAACGATTTTGTTCCTTTAGGCGCTCGTAACGATTTTGTAAAATTGGATTTTGGGCAAAATAACTAGCATTAGCCTCTAATAATTCTCCTGTAAAATTAAGTGCCTGTTCAATTCGTGTTAAAAGTTCAGAACTGTGTTGACCATGGCGCACCATTAAAGCTTGTATCGGCATCGCCGCCGACCAACCCGGAAGGGCATTATAGGAGATATAAACTAATCCCCCTACCTTGAGATTGCGGCGAATAAAATTAACTATAACTTGGCGATTTTTGGCACTAATCCAGCTATAAGTTCCGTGCAGACTTATGAAGTCAAATTGAGGTAAATCTCGCTCTAAAAATTCCTCAAAACTATCATCAAAGAAAAGAATATTCTTCATTCCCGCCTTGGCCGCTAAATCTCTAGCTGTGGCGATATGGCTAGGATTGAAATCATTGGCATAAAATTGGGACTGGGGATAGGTAGCCGCTAAAATATTCGTGGTAAAACCCTGACCACAGGCCAATTCACAATAGGTAAATTCTTGGCTAGAATCGGGGGGTTGAATGGATTTAATCAGAGTCGCTAAACCTAATTTTAGGGGACTTAACTCGCCGTAAAAGCCGCTAGTGTAGTTAACTTCCGATACATATCCTTCTGTCCAACTCATAGATTTTCCTCAAATATAATGACAAGTTATAAAATTAAGACTTGATTATACAGCAAAAGAGCCAGATAAGCTGCCCGCGCCTTTAAATTGCTTGTTGAGGTGAGGCAAAAGGCAAGAGGCAAGAGGTGGTTAGATATGTATAATTAATTGTGCCTAAGTAGGTAGGTGTTAAAAACTGTCAGATCCCCCCGCCTATCGGCACCCCCCTTATCAAGGGGGCAGGGGGGATCGAACCTAAAATCTATCTTCAATTTAATTATAACCAGCTACTTAGCTACTTACAATATCTATTAATACTAGAGTATTAACCGTTTAGCCAAACGATTCGGCAATTGCCAATAAACCCTAGAAGCGAGATTTTTCGTGAAAACTGACAGTATCTTTTACCAAATCTTCCTGCGTTTTCCGGACAGTTTCTTTGACCTAATCGGACAACCGCAACCGGGAGCAGCAAACTATAAATTCACCTCCCAAGAGGTGAAACAACTCTCTTTCCGTCTCGATGGCTTATTTATGCCACTCAGAGAAGATATTCAGCAACCCCTCTACCTAGTGGAAGTGCAGTTCCAACCAGACGACACCCTCTACTATCGACTTTTTGCGGAATTGTTCCTATTTTTAAAACAATATCAACCACCTCACCCCTGGCAAATTGTCGTCATTTATCCCCATCGTGGGGTGGAACGGGAACAATCCCTGCATTTTGGCGAAATCCTCAATTTATCAAGCGTTAGACGCATTTATCTCGATGAATTGCCCCCAAGGGATAATCCCTCCTTAGGAATCGGTGTGATTAAATTAGTAGTAGAGTCGGAAACGGCAGCGGTGAGGACTGCTCAAACCCTAATCGAGCGGACTAGAGAAGAAATCACCGACCAGTCCAGTCAACGGCAGTTAATTAATCTAATCGAAAGTATCATTATTTACAAATTACCCCAGAAAAGTCGCGAGGAAATTGAAGCTATGTTTGGACTAAGTGATTTAAAACAAACGAGAGTCTATCAAGAGGCACTGGCCGAAGGAGAAGAACGGGGTCTAGAACGGGGTCTAGAACGGGGTCTGCAAGAGGGGGAACGTCTGGTGGTGGAAAACCTGCTCCGAGTCCGTTTTGGTGAGTTAGACCCAGAAATTCAAGCTATTATCAGCCGGATTTTACAATTGTCCCCGGAAGAATTTACTCCTTTACTCCTACAGTATTCCAAGCAGGAACTCTTAAAGCGATTTCCCCCAGAAAAGTCGCGAGGAAATTGAAGCTATCACCCCCCTTATCAAAGGTAGGGGACTCTCTTGGATTTGGTGAGTAAAATGTATTCTAGGATACATTCCTCCTAGGGAGGGGGTGGAACGAACCACAAAGACACAAAGGACACAAAGATTGATCGATCCTATGTAAGTTAAACTTATCACACAGAACCTAGAAGAGCCGGTAGGGTTAATTCATGAATTAACCCTACTATGAGAGTTAATTCATGAATTAACCCTACTATGAGAGTTGATTGATGAATCAACCTACTACTTCCCCCAGAAAAGTCGCGAGGAAATTGAAGCTATGTTTGAACTAAGTGATTTAAAACAAACGAGAGTCTATCAAGAGGCACTGGCCGAAGGAGAAAAACAAGGTCTAGAACGGGGTCTAGAACGGGGTTTAGAACGGGGTTTAGAACGGGGTCTAGAACGGGGTCTAGAACGGGGTCTAGAACGGGGTCTGCAAGAGGGGGAACGTCTGGTGGTGGAAAACCTGCTCCGAGTCCGTTTTGGTGAGTTAGACCCAGAAATTCAAGCTATTATCAGCCGGATTTTACAATTGTCCCCGGAAGAATTTACTCCTTTACTCCTACAGTATTCCAAGCAGGAACTCTTAAAGCGATTTCCCCCAGAAAAGTCGCGAGGAAATTGAAGCTATCACCCCCCTTATCAAAGGTAGGGGACTCTCTTGGATTTGGTGAGTAAAATGTATTCTAGGATACATTCCTCCTAGGGAGGGGGTGGAACGAACCACAAAGACACAAAGGACACAAAGATTGATCGATCCTATGTAAGTTAAACTTATCACACAGAACCTAGAAGAGCCGGTAGGGTTAATTC
>NZ_JADEXI010000135.1:0-9514 GCF_015207185.1 Microcystis sp. LEGE 08355
CTCCTGTCTCCTGTCTCCTATCTCCTGTCTCCTATCTCCTGTCTCCTGACTCCTATCTCCTGTCTCCTATCTCCTATCTCCTGTCTCCTATCTCCTGACTCCTGACTCCTGAAATATAAAGTCTCGGTTACAAAACTGACTTCCGAGCAATTCTAACCCCACCATAGAAACAGAAGCCCGGAGGAAAATCAGCCATGAAAGAACACGATGTCGTTATAGTGGGCGGTGGGTTAGCAGGATGCCGCGCCGCCTTAGAAATCAAACGCCTCAACCCGACTATCGATGTTGCTGTCGTTGCCAAAACCCACCCAATTCGTTCCCACTCCGTCGCCGCCCAGGGGGGTATCGCCGCCGCCCTGCAAAACGTTGACCCCAAAGATAATCCCAAGGCCCACGCCTACGATACTGTCAAAGGTTCCGATTTTCTGGCTGACCAGGATGCGGTGGATATTCTCACCCAAGAAGCCCCCGAAGTTATCATCGAATTGGAACATCTAGGCGTGTTATTCTCCCGTCTCGAAGATGGACGCATTGCCCAAAGAGCCTTTGGCGGTCACAGCCATAACCGTGCCTGTTACGCCGCCGATAAAACCGGTCACGCCATGCTGCACGAATTAGTCAGCAATTTAGGCCGTAATCAGGTAAAAATCTACGATGAATGGTATGTTTTGCGCCTTATCCTCGAAGAAGGTACGGCCAAAGGCGTGGTTATGTACCAAATCGCCACCGGACAGTTAGAAATCCTCCGGGCAAAAGCAATTATGTTCGGGACCGGGGGCTATGGTCGCGTTTATAACACCACCTCCAACGATTTCGCCTGTACGGGAGACGGTTTAGCTTTATCGGCCAAAGCGGGTATTCCCCTAGAAGACATGGAATTTGTCCAATTTCACCCCACTGGACTCTATCCCGTCGGTGTTTTAATCTCAGAAGCAGTCCGGGGTGAAGGGGCTTATTTAATCAATAGCGAAGGTCGTCGTTTTATGGAAGACTACGCCCCCTCGCGCATGGAATTGGCACCCCGGGACATCACTTCCCGGGCCATTACCCTAGAAATTCGCGCCGGCCGGGGGGTAAATCTGGACGGTAGCGCCGGGGGTCCCTTTGTCTATCTGGATTTACGCCATTTAGGTCGGGAAAAAATTATGAGTCGCATTCCCTTCTGTTGGGAGGAGGCCCACCGTCTCGTCGGTGTCGATGCGGTAGAGGAACCGATGCCTGTACGTCCTACAGTTCACTATTGTATGGGCGGCATTCCCGTTAATACCGATGGTCGCGTTCGCTTAAGTGCCGATACCCTCACCGAGGGCTTTTTCTCCGCCGGGGAATGTTCCTGTGTCTCCGTTCACGGGGCTAATCGTTTGGGCAGTAATTCCCTGTTAGAATGTGTGGTCTATGGGAGAAGAACCGGCAAATCGATCGCTAAATACGTCGAAAAACGCGCTTTTCCCGTCTTTAATCCCGATATTTACCTTCAGGATGCTAAAGAGGAAATCACCGCTCTATTGACCAAAAAAGGCACGATTCGCATCGGTCAACTACGTCAGCAATTCCAAGACTGTATGACCCAACATTGCGGCGTTTTTCGCACCGAAGCGACCATGCGCGAGGGAATTAAACAAATCGGCGAATTAAAGCGCCAATACGAGCAGATTTACCTCGATGATAGGGGGGATTGCTGGAATACGGAACTAATCGAGGCCTGGGAATTACAAAGTCTCATGGTGGTGGGGGAAATTATCCTCACCTCTGCCCTCAATCGTCAAGAAAGCCGAGGGGCCCACTCCCGCGAGGATTTTCCCCAACGGGATGACCAAAATTTCCTTCAGCATACCCTCGCCTATTATTCCCCCTCCGGCATCGATATCGACTATATGCCCGTAGTGATTCAGGATTTCACCCCCGTGGAACGTAAGTATTAACCTCTGGTCGGACGGTAAATGTAAAGGAATATTACAAACTCCTTGGCATTTACCGAGATTTAGTTCTATACTAAATAAAGCAACGCGGGATAGAGCAGTCTGGTAGCTCGTCGGGCTCATAACCCGAAGGTCAGTGGTTCAAATCCGCTTCCCGCCATTACTTATAAAGCTAGTTTTAAATAGAGCGGAACGTGATAGGCTTCAAACATTGCCAGAAATTTATCACATACAGCCATTAAACGGAAATCTAGACCAGAAGCGATCGGTTTATTAAGATCGGGGCTAAATTCCCGATAAACTGGCACATTCGGCCGAGTTGCTAGAATAGGATCGGCTTTGCTCAAATAGACAAGAACACCCCATGTCAGAAGCTATTACGATCGCCGATATTTACAAACTGTTTGAAAGAACCGAGGCTCA
This sequence comes from Microcystis sp. LEGE 08355, assembly GCF_015207185.1. Lineage (NCBI taxonomy): Bacteria > Bacillati > Cyanobacteriota > Cyanophyceae > Chroococcales > Microcystaceae > Microcystis > Microcystis sp. LEGE 08355. The sequence goes on from NZ_JADEXI010000135.1 coordinate 2,343, forward strand.
ATTTGCCGAGTTCCAAAAAGAAGCCGAACGCCGCAATGTTGAAGCCGAGCGCCGCAATGTTGAAGCCGAGCGCCGTAGTGCTGAAGCGGACCGCCGCAATGCTGAAGCTGAACAACGAAATGCTGAGGCTGATCGCCGCAGTGCTGAAGCCGATCGCACGATGGAAGAATTGAAAAAGCAGGTACAGGCCACCACCGAAGCCGTCAATAACTTAACCACCCGTTGGGGGCGTTTTGTCGAAGAAATGGTAGAGCCGGCGGTTGTGCAGTTATTTCAAGAACGGGGGATTGATGTCACCCAAACCATGAGTCGCTTAAAAAGTAAACGTCCCGGGGCAGCGATGGAAATTGATATTCTGGCGGTGAATGGCAGTGAGTTAGTGGCGGTGGAGTGTAAATCTCGACTCTCGAAGGATGATGTAGATGACTTTCTCGATCGATTACAGCGATTTAAGTTAGCCTTTCCCCAATTTCGAGACTTTCAGGTTTATGGCGCAGTAGCGGGGATTGAAATCGATCAGGGCATAGATAGTTATGCTTATCGGCGCGGTTTATTTGTGATTAAGCAATCAGGAGAAACGGTTAAAATCATCAACGATGTTCAGTTTCAGCCTGTGGGTTTTGCTTAACTAACAATGGGCGTATTAAAATTAGTTATTCCTTTGGAATCGAGAACAATCAAATAAATGCGATCACCGATTCATTGATACGGCGGTTTAAGCAAACGTTATTCTTTTTTGGGAAAAACTGTATCATTAGAAAAAAATCAAGAGGTTTTTGTTGATGGAACCACTCTTAGTGACTTTGATAACTTGGGCCACGAATATTGCTCCCTTGGCTGGTGCTGCTATTGCCACAGGTTTTTTAGGCAAGACTGGGGAAAATCTTAACGATTCCTTGTTGGCGACACTGCAACGCAAATTTCCTACCTCGCCAACCTTAAAGTTATTAACCGCAGGCAAAGCACCTGAAGTTGAGCAAGCCGTCATTGACTTGGAACCTGTATTAGCTGATTCGGAAGTTACAGAATTATTAACGGAAATGCGGGCGTTGATGAGCGGTAACCAGGAATTAGCCGCTAAGTTAGCCGCAACGGAAAAACAGATCCGCAATACTCAAATTAACAAGGATCAATCCCAGGGTTATCAATTCAACAAAAATGTTGAAGCTAAATTTTTGGGGGGAAACCATAACCATTACTATACCAGTGACACTAACAAAGAGCATTAGCTGGAGTCGTCTGGTAGGGAACAGACAAAGTTAGCCCCAACGCAATCAGCAACCCTAAATACCACACCTCCGCCAGTAGATGAATGGCAGGGACGACAGGATGAAATCAAGGAACTACAAACCGCCCTCAGCAATGACAAAGTACGCTTAATCGGGATAACCGCCGCAGGAGGCTATGGGAAATCGGCTTTAGCGGTGAAGTTCAAAGAGAAGTTAAACCCTCATTGGCGGGTGTTATGGGTTAGTTTTAGGGAGCGTTATTCAGTAGCGCAATTTGGACGCTGGTTATTAGAAAATTTGGAGCAACCCTACGATGAAAAATGGAACGATGAGACGTTAATTCAGCAGATGATACGGGGACTAATTACCGCGCCTTGTCTGTTGATTCTCGACAACTTAGAAACAGTAGTTCAGACGGCGGGAGATTCAGTTTATGGGCAATTTTTGATCCGTTGGTTGGGGTCGGGAAACCAGAGTAAAATCCTGATTACCAGTCGGGAACAGCCGAGTTTTGTCGCCAATTTAACGCGGCGTTGTCATTGGTTGCGCCTGGGGGGATTAGCAGCAGCGCACGCAAGCCAGTGGGTGAGGGTGAATTACGGTTTGACAGGAACTAATCAAGAATTAGCCGAATTTGTCCACAAGATGGGACGACATCCTCTCTTAATGCAACTGGTTTGTAGTTGGATGAGTGATGAGTTTGGCGAAGGGGTTTCTGTCACCGAGTCGCAAAATTTAGGCTTAAATATGTTTGATGTGGAAGGGTATCACCGCGACACGGAAACCTGTGTCAGAGAAGTGATTACCGCCAGTTTAGCGCGATTATCGAAAGAATTTAGGGAGAGTTTAACGCGGTTATCGGTATTGCGCGAGAGTTTTGATGACAGGTTAGCCCAGGGGTTAATTCCAGAAATAACTGAGGAAGATTTACGCTATTTAGCTCGTTTGTCTTTATTACAAGAATTTCCCCCCGAATACAATGTAAAACGGCGACAGTTTCAGTTTTTGCCTTTAATTTCCATGGTGGTGCAAGATCAAGCAAATCCTGAAATATTGCGATCTGCCCATCAATTAGCCTTAGATTATTATTTAGCTCATTTACCTGTCCCTCCCTGGGAATCCTTGGAAGATTTGAAGGAATATTTAGAGGCGTTTCACCATGCAGGGGAATTGGGAGAATGGCAGTTAGCTTATGATATTTTGTATCAGGAAAGAGGCGGAGAAGGGAAAAATAAATCGGTTAATAGTTTTTTAGATTTACAAGGATTTTATCGTAAGCAAGCAGAACTTTATGAGCAAATTATTGCAGGGAGTCAACGGGAACAAGTTTGTTATCGTAACTCGTTAGTCCTTCTTGGCAATTGTTATAGTTCCCCGGGACAGCATGAAAAAGCCATTTCCTATTACCAGCAATATCACGACATCAGTGAAGAAATCGGCGATCAGCAAGGGGTGGCAATTTCTCTCGTTAATTTAGGCATTTGTTATTACTTATTAGGGCAGGTTGAAAAGGCTATTACCCACCAGCAGCAATCTCTCAAAATCAATGAAGAAATCGGCTATCGGCAAGGGGTGGCAATTTCTCTCGTTAATTTAGGCATTTGTTATGGTTCCTTGGGGCAGTCTGAAAAAGCGTTCGCCTATTTCCAGCAACATCACCACATCAGTGAAGAAATCGGCTTTCGGCAAGGGGTAGCACATTTTCTATGTGGTTTAGGCAATTGTTATTATGACCTAGGACAGTATGAAATAGCGATCGCCCTCTACCAGCAATATCACGACATCAGTAAAGAAATCGGCTATCAGAAAGGGGTGGCAATTTCTCTCGGTAATTTAGGCATTTGTTATGGTTCCTTGGGGCAGTATAAAAAAGCGATCGCCTATTTCCAGCAACATCACGACATCAGTAAAGAAATCGGCTTTCGGCAAGGGGTGGCAATTTCTCTACACAACATAGGAGAAGCGTTGAGCAAACTAGAAAACTACAGCGAGGCAGAAAGCAAAATTCAAGCATCCTTAGTTATTTCTCAAAAGATTAAGTTTAAAGAATTAACCGCCCGTAGTTTAAAAGTCCTCGCCGAAATCGCCCACCAAACTAATCGCCCTGAACTTGCCCTCAGCCATTGCCAACAAGCGCTTGAATTATGCCAAGAATTGGGGATTCCGTTGGTTAAAGATTGTGAGGAATTGTTAGGAGAAATTCAGGCTACGTTAGAGAATAATTAAGGTAAATTATTATCTCAAAAATTAATATTTAACTGAACAAAGCTATGATAAAACTAACTTTAAACGAAGCCCAAAGTCAACTTTCTGACCTCCTTAAAGCTGCCTCAAAAGGTGAACAAGTTATTATCCAGAATCATGAAGGTCAAGACTTTCAACTCATTTCTCTTCCTACTACTGTTAAACATCCCCAATATGGAAGCGCAAAAGGCATCGTTAAAATGCTTGACAATTTTGATGATCCCATCGAAGAATTTGAGGAATATATGCCATGAAAATTTTAATGGATACCCACGCCTTTTTATGGTTTATCGAAGGTGATAATAATCTTAGTGATGCTGCCCGTTCTCTGATCGAAAATAATCAATATCAAAAACGATTAAGTATCGCTAGTCTTTGGGAAATGTCCATCAAAGCCAGCCTTAACAGATTAGAATTAAAGACAACTTTCCCAAATTTAATTCAAAATTATGTTTATAATAACGGCTTTGATATACTATCTATTAACGCCGAACATCTCGAACAACTCAAGAGACTCCCTTACTACCATAAAGATCCTTTTGATCGCCTAATAATCGCTCAAAGCTTAACTGAAAATATTCCGATTATCACTAAAGATGAGTTATTTAAGCGATATACTGAAAATTTATTATGGTAAACCTGAAAAGAGGAAACTTGAGCAAATTAATCACAAAAACTAACAGGCAAACTTTAAACCTTATTGATTTTCCATGCAAAACCCAATTAACCTCACTATTGAGCGCTTTCAAGAAAACGGACAAGATTACTATGTCGCCACCAGTCCCGATATACAAGGACTTGTCGCTGAAGCTGATACAATAGATGCTGTCATTGATATTGCCAAAGACTTAATTCCCGTCCTATTAGAATTGGAAACAAAGGAGTGTGAATAATGCAAACCGTACACAAAATGAGGAACAATTAATTATGAACATCAAAGATTATCCCTTTGCTCAAGACTTGATTATGGATAATCAAGGTCAGATACAGCAAGTTATCATTAATTTTGAAGATTATCAACAAATAATAGAAACCTATGAAGATACTGGACTCTATCGGGCCATGATAGACGTTAAAGATGAAACTCCCTTAACTTTGGAGGAAGCTTTACTTGAATTAGAAAAAGAATGAAAATTAACTATCTTCCTACTTTTATCAAGGATCTTAAAGATTTAAAAAGTACCTCCCCTTACTCAGTCATCAAAAATCTTGTCTTTACTGATATTTTAGCAGTTAAGCGAAATTAACAACCTTAAAAAATTAAAAGGAGAATATAATGCCTATCGTATCGGAATTGGTGACTATAGAATTGTTTTTTTTGTTGAAGAAGATACAATTACATTTGCTCGTGTTCTTCATCGTCGAGAATTCTATCGTTATTTCCCGTAAAATTTCGGTAGATAAAGAATCATTGAAAAGCCTTTGTCGAAATAGCCCACAAAATGAATCACTGCGATCGCGCTCTCAACTACTGCCAAGAAGCGCTTGAATTATGCCAAGAATTGGGTATTCCCTTAGTTAAAGAGTGTGAGGAACTGTTAGGGCAAATTCAGGGAAACTTAGGAGAAGCCAACAAATAAAATGAAACTTCCCAATGCCGATCAAGCCAACCTAGGAGACAAACTTGAACGTTACTGCCTCAATCCTGAGCATTCAAAAGGAAAACATAAAGCCTTGCTTTTCAAACAAAGATTAGGGATTACCTTAGCTAATAAAGAAATCCTAGAAAATGCTCTTAAAAAAGCAGTAATGGAAGGAGAAGCCGAACTTTATAAAATCGATCAATATGGCACTCACTATGATCTGAAATTTAACCTCTGTACCGACATCGGAGAATCCTTAATTTTAAGTTGCTGGATTGTCCAAATAACTGAAAATTTTCCTCGTCTTACTAATGTCTATCCCATTAATTAACTAGCCCATGATGAACACCATTCAAGAATACGATCTCGTTGCCCTAACGGAAGATGTTACGGCTACTCACAAAACGACCCATCAGCCCATCCTTCTGCGTCGCGGACAAATGGGAACTGTTTTAATGTCTTTTAATCAGCAAGCTTTTCTGATTGATTTTACCGATCAAAACGGCCAAACCTTTGCGATGGAAACCGTTGATCACTCAAAACTTCTACGGCTGATCAGTGAACCTGAATTAGTCTCAGTCTAAGATAAAACTTTCGCCAACTTTTAGATAGAACTCTTTATCTTGCTATTCGGGAAAAAACTTTCAACAGCTTATTTCATCAAGAAATTGGTCAAATACTCCTTGAAGAAAAAACACTAAAACTAATTATCTTTAACCCCGAAACTGAGGTAATCACCCAATGGATAAACTAAACCATTACCGCAAAATTATTCATCAGATTCTTGTCCCCTATAGCCAAATTATTTATAACAATGCGGACATTCAAAATCGTCTAGCTTTTGATCCTCAGAATGATCAATATCTCGTCATTTCAGAAGGTTGGCAACAGAATCAGCGTTATCATAATTGTCTGATTCATTTAGAAATTATTAACGACAAAATTTGGGTACAATGTGACAACACCGAAGACGGTATCACCAAAGAATTACTAAGCGCAGGCATTGCTAAAGAAGATATTGTTTGGGGATTTCATGAACCTAAAATACGTCAATATACAGGCTTTGCTGTGGCTTAACGTTCAAATATGATGGACAATTCTCAAAACCGCAATCGCCCACCAAATGAATCACTATTAGAAGTAGATTAGAAACTCTTGATAACCCAAGTCAGCCATGAAAATCACCTACTTTCAAGATACGGACACTCTATACCTAGAGTTCAATAACAATCCCATTGTCGAGACTCAAGAAATCAATGAAAATACCTTGATCGATCTTGATAAGAATGGGAACATTTGGCTCTTCTGGTTTCTGTGTGGAAACGGGGTCTATACTGATAGCAGTACGCTATCGCCGTAGGGTGCGTTCCCTAATATGGCTCCTACTACTCCACTAATAGATTTTGGGGAACGCACCATGCACATTGATTGAAACTGTCAAAAAGCCACTGATGCTGGAAAATAGACCAAAATGGCGGGTGAATTCAGCTGGTAGGGTGCGTTCCCTAAGGTGGCTCCTACTGCTCCACTAATAGATTTTTGGGGAACGCACCATGCACATTGATTGAAACTGTGGGTTAAAGTGCGATGCCGAAGGCACTAGCAAATTAGGTTATACTTCATCTTTCTGAGAAAGTCTCTCAATTTCACCTCACCGCAACCGTCGCACTGGCATCATTGCCGAACACATCGACTAAGCAGACAGCGATCGCTCGTTTCCCTGCTCTCAACCCCGGTGCAGTCTTAACGAGTGATTTAGATAGTCAACAGCTTATCAACCGCTCAACTAAACTTACTCAAACTTACTTAAAAGCCTGAAAGCTTAGTCATTCGTAGTTCGACAGGCTCACTAACAAGTGGGTCAAGCACTACAGGATTAAACGGCAAACCCTTTATTCCCTGGTCAATGACATCAGGAATTACTTTTCTGATGATGTTAAATGATCCATTGACATCGGCATTTAACAACTGATTTGTTCCCATTTTATCAAGTCCCCTAGCTAACCTTTTTCCCTTAAATAATGGTTTTTCTTCACCATATTTAGGTAACTCATCCCTATCTAAAGCACTGGATTGTGAGGTATAGGATTCTTCAGTTATTATGACTTTTATTCCT
>NZ_JADEXI010000136.1:0-9500 GCF_015207185.1 Microcystis sp. LEGE 08355
GTCGGAACCCCCTAAGCCGAGTTTTCAAGGTGCTGCGCCGTCCACTTGGTTTTCGAGACTGGCCTTTTAATTCTAACGTAAAGCCAACCTAGAACGGCGGGGTTTCAGACCCAAAATTTCCGATGAACGTAGGTTGGGTTGAAGCATGAAACCCAACGCCCGATTATGTTACGCTACCGCTAACCCATCCTACAAATAATTGTGCCTCCCTACTTATATCAGGGATCAAGAAAAGTCGTCGTTCTACGACGGGGTTTTAAACCCAAATTTTCGATAATCTCGATCGCAGCAGCCTTGCTCTAGCCTACTGGACTTAGATAGTGCAAAATTACTATCGTAAACGTTTTAAGCGTTCTTGGAGAATTTGGGCTTGTTTTTCGGCCTCCGCTAAAGCTTGCTTCGTTTTTTGGATTAAAGCTTCTGGAGCTTTTTCGACGAAGCTAGGTTTATTCAAGCGATCGCTCAAACTCTTGATTTCCCCTTCTACTTTAGCTAAATTTTTCGCTAATTTCCCAGCCAATACCGATATCTCAACCAATCCGGACAGGGGGATGAGGATTTCTACCGTAGCGACAACACCAGCGATCGCTTGATTGACTTCCTCGGTTAATTTGGCCGTCAAAATTAAGTTTTCGATCTTGGCCAAGTCCTTTAAGTACACTTGTCCGCGTTGCAAAATAGCTAATTCTTGACTGTTTTCTGTCTGTAAAATTGCCGTGATCGTTGCCCCCGGTTTAATCCCCGCTTCGGCCCGCAAATTACGCAACACCCGAATACTTTCTATTAATAACTCAAAAGTATTTTCTAAGTCTAGATCGATCAGAGAACTATCAGCTATTGGATAGGTTTCTAAAGCTAAAACCTGCTGATTTTCTTGGGTTAAATGATGCCAAATTTCTTCGGTAATATGGGGCATAAACGGATGTAATAATTTTAATGTCCCTGCCAAGATAAAAGCCAAAGTTTGCCGGGCCGTGGCACAGGAAACCGATTCTTTATCCTTCCATAAACGAGTTTTCACTAACTCGATATACCAATCACAGAAATCGCGCCAGATAAATTCGTATAGACCTTTTGCCGCTTCTCCCATGCCATAATTTTCTAGATGATCTCTAGTTTTTTGCACTGTTTGATGATAACGAGATAAAATCCAGCGATCGGCTAATTCTAAATTTTCTAAAGCTGGTTCTCCCAATTCTTCTGGGGTTTTTCCCTCCAGATTCATCATGACAAAACGGGAAGCATTCCAAATTTTATTGGCAAAATTTCGGGCAGCTTCTACGGATTCCGATTCATCGGTTTTACGGTTGTATTGCAGACTGATATCCTGTCCTGCTCCTGCCACTTCTCGGATTAAAGTATATCTTAAAGCATCGGTTCCATATTTATCAATTAAAATTAGGGGATCGATGCCGTTATTGGCAGATTTAGACATCTTTTTGCCGTTTTCATCCCTAACTAAACCGTGAATATAGACATCTTTAAAAGGCATTTGTCCCGTAAAATAGCCCGCCATCATCGTCATTCTGGCCACCCAGAAAAAGATAATATCAAAACCGGTGACGAGGGTTGTGGTGGGATAATAGGTGTCTAGATCAAGGGTTTTTTCTGGCCATCCCATAGTCGAAAATGGCCACAATCCCGAGGAGAACCAAGTATCTAAAACATCGGGGTCTTGTTGAATAATTATATCCTCTCCATACTCTTGTTTGGCCTTGGCTAAAGCGGAGGTTTCATCCCAGGCAACGACGAAGGGAGTATGATTAGTAATTTCGTTATTAGTTTCACTGATAACATACCAAGCGGGAATTTGATGACCCCACCATAGTTGTCGAGAAATACACCAATCTTTTAGTTTAACTAACCAATCACGATAAACTTTTGTCCATCTTTCTGGCACAAAACGGGGCGAGTTTTCCTGATCTAAACAGGTTAAAGCTTTTGTGGCCAAAGGTTCAATTTTAACGAACCATTGGGTAGATAAAAGGGGTTCCACGGGAACTTTACCTCGATCGCTATAGGGGACGCTATGGCGATAGGCTTCAATCTTAACTAAAAAGCCGTCTTCATCGAGTTTTTTAACGACATTTTTGCGGGCAACAAAACGATCTTGACCTGCGAATATTCCGGCATTTTCGTTTAAACTGCCGTCTAAATTCATGATATTAATAAAGGCTAAATTATGGCGTTTACCCATCTCAAAATCTTTGGGATCGTGGGCCGGCGTAACTTTGACGCAACCGGTACCGAATTGGGGATCCACTAATTCATCGGCAATAATCGGGATTTCTCGCCCCATTATCGGTAAAGTGACGGTTTTGCCGATTAAATGGCGATAACGGGGGTCTTGCGGGTTGACAGCGACACCAGTATCACCGAGCATGGTTTCGGGCCTTGTGGTGGCTACTTGAAGATAACCGCTACCATCGCTAAGAGGATAGCGAAAATACCAGAGATTTCCCTCAATATCCTTGTTTTCCACCTCTAAATCGGAAACGGCCGACCGGGATTCGGGACACCAGTTAACTAAGTATTGACCGCGATAGATTAATCCGTCTTCATAGAGTTTGATAAAAGCAGTACGGACAGCATGGGAAAGTCCCTCGTCCATGGTGAAACGTTCCCGCGTCCAATCGACGGATACCCCCAAGCGTCGCAGTTGATTAACAATGGTACTACCGGACTCCTCTTTCCATTGCCAAGCGCGTTCGAGGAATTTTTCCCTTCCTAGTTGATAACGGTCGGTTTTTTCGGCTTTTAATTGGCGATCGAGTATGGCTTGTACTGCAATACTAGCGTGATCCGTACCTGGCAGCCAGAGGGTATTTTTGCCGGTCATGCGCTTGTAGCGAACAATTGTATCAATTAAGGCACTCTCGAAAGCGTGACCCATGTGGAGACTACCGGTAACATTGGGAGGGGGGATGACTATACAGTAGGTTTCGCCGCCTTTTTCGGGGTTTGCTGTAAATATTTCTTGATTTTCCCAATATTGCTGCCATTTCGTTTCTGTGATCTTGGGATCGTATTGCTTCGATAGTTCCGAGGTCATGATGGGGGGATTCTACAATTCTTAGTTCTTTGTCAATTGTCCCACATTTGGGAGAGATCAAATTCCTGTTTAGTTGCCAGCTAAAAATTTTCAAGAGTCCTATTAAGATAGCTGTTAAGCTGTTAAGTATTTAAATTGCTTGTTGAGATTAGGCAAGGGGCAACCCCCCCGATGTCGGGGGGCAAGGGGGGGGAGATTCAGCTAATCTAAGGATAAGCGGTTAAAATGCGTCTTAGCTTATCTTTTGTTCGGCTAAACATAGCTAATTTATGGTAATTCTTTTGCATCTCACCAGTATAATAATTGCTATAATCAATTGAGGGAGTCGATCAATAAGTGGGTAGGTATTAAAAACTTTCAGATGCCCCCCTTATTAAGGGTAGGGTTGATTCATGAATCAACCCTACTTAATAAGGGGGAGATCGGCACCCCCCTTATCAAGGGGGGCAGGGGGGATCGAACCTAAAATCCATTTTTAATTTAATTATAACCAGCTACTTAAATTATGACTATAGCAACAGATAAAAGTACCTATAGCTTTGCCGAATATTTACAACTAGAGGAAACGGCAGCCTATAAAAATGAGTATCAAGATGGGGAAATCGTACCGATGACAGGAGGCACTACCGATCATAATAAAATTGCAGGTAATTTTTACTTTTATTTACGCCTAAAGTTACCCCAGTCTAACTATAAAATATTTATCGGTGATGTGAAATTATGGATAGCGCAATATCGTCAAGCAACCTATCCCGATGTGATGCTAATTGAGGGAGAACCGATTTATTATGAAACTGGCAAGACAACTGTTACCAATCCCAGATTAATAGTAGAAGTCCTCTCAAAATCAACTCAAAATTATGACCAGGGCGATAAATTTCTTTATTATCGTTCGCTGCCGGAATTGCAAGAATATATTCTCATTAGTCAAAGTCGTCCATATATCATGCAGTATAACAAAACTGAAGAAAATAAATGGTTATTAACGGAATACGAGGGCGAAAATGCCAGTTTATCTTTAACTTCTGTCAATTTTGCTCTCAGTTTTCAGGAAATTTACGAAGGAGTTACTTTTAATATAAGTAGCTGGTTATAATTAAATTTAAAATGGATTTTAGGTTCGATCCCCCCTTAGTCCTAGGGTTGATTCATAGTAGGGTTGATTCATAGTAGGGTTGATTCATGAATCAACCCTACCTTAATAAGGGTGGTGTCTGATAATTTTTAACGCCTACCTACTTAGGGCTTGCTGAATAAATCTAAAAACCTTGTTGGATAAGACTTTTGGACTTTTTTCCCCTCAAAAAGTACCAGATATGGGAGTGATCAGGGGGAAATTCAGGGACTTTTTCCCTGAAAATTAGGTAATTGACCCCCTCAAAATCGGTAAAACCCCACACCCCACACCCCACACCCTACACCCTGCCCCTAGGAAAAACTTTTTCAGCAGACCCTACTTATTTAACGATTTGCCTTGAATTTTCGTTTTTTTGCCAGTATTCTCGCCAAGGAAGTTCAGAAATCTATCTCTATAGGCTCAATTTCGCCGCTAAAGCGATCGCTACTGGGAAAATGCGATGTTCTTGCACTTGAATGCGTTCGTGGAGACTGGCCGCGGTATCATCCGGGAGAATGGGAACCACTGCTTGCATTAAAATTGGGCCACTATCTACCTCCGCGCGAGCGATATGCACAGTACATCCGGTCACTTTTACCCCTGCCGCTAAAGCTTGTTCCACGGCACGCACACCCTTAAAACTGGGTAGTAAACTAGGATGGATATTGATCACGCGATCGGGAAAAGCATCCAGTAACACTGGGGTGACAATTCGCATCCAGCCCGCCATAATTACCCATTTTACGCCGTATTCTTGGAAAGTTTCGACTATTGCCCGATCGAGTTCTTCTCTGGGTTTAAATTGACGATGATCGAGGAAAACCGCAGGTATATTGTAGTGAGCGGCTTTTTCTTTTACCTTGGCATCGGGATTATTGTAGATGAGGACAGAAATCCGGGCATTTAGCTGTTTTTTAGCGATCGCTGCTGCCAAAACAGCAAAATTGGAACCACTACCAGAAGCCATCACTCCTAAAGAGAGGGTTTCCTCTAGGGGAATATCGGCCAAACTAAGATCGGGAGAAATTAAACTTGGGGAAATTGTCATCATATTTTATAACCGAGTTCGAGTGCATTGCAAAAGCTATTGAGGCGATTCAGCAAAGCATTATAGTAAGAATAAGCATCATCTCGTTCCTCTTGGAGATAGGCATACAAGGTTAGCTCAGGCTCTGAAGCTAGGTGATTTTTAGGGATATCGAAACCGACTTCCGTTAGGCGCGTCGATGCGATCGCAACTAGCAACGCCCCAATGGTATTGGACTCCCCATTGTGAAGATCCCTCAGTCCGGGTAAGATGATCTGGGCCCCTGGCAACTCATTGAGATTCATGATTGTTTCTCCTCTGGTGGATATTCAAAACGTTCAATAAAGTTCTCGACTCTGCTTCTCAGCACATCAGGGTTAAGGGAGGGGAATCGAAAAAATCCCCATACCCCTATCTCCCTTATCCCCGTTGTTTCAAACCGGTTTCAATAGCGGCAATTACTGTTTCTATGACTTTAACGCGGGCGAAATACTTGTCATTTGCCGCCACAATCGTCCAGGGGGCGACGGGGGTGCTAGTGCGGGCTACCATGTGATTAACTGCCACATGATAGAGGGGCTGTTTTTCCCTATTGCGCCAATCTTCATCGGTGAGTTTATGTTGACGATAGGGGTTAGTTTGGCGCTCGTTGAAACGATTTAACTGTTCCTCGGGGCTAATATGTAACCAGAATTTGACTAAAACACAGCCTGAATGGGTTAATTGTGCTTCAAATTCGTTAATTTCTTGATATGCCCGTCGCCACTCCATATCTTTAGCGAATCCTTCCACTCTCTCCACCAAAATCCGTCCATACCAACTGCGATCGAATATACCGATAGTTTTGGCTGCGGGTAATTTGCGCCAGAAGCGCCAGAGATAATGATAGCGGTGTTCTTCCTCCGTCGGGGCAGCAAAGGCAATCACTTGATAACTGCGAGGATCGAGGGTATCGGTTAAGCGTTTGATCGCACCTCCCTTACCGGCGGCATCCCACCCCTCAAAGAGGACTAAAACGGGAATATTTGCCTGAAAAATCTCTAATTGCAGCTTTCTTAATTCTACCTGTGCCTGACGCAAACGGATTTTATAGTCTTCTTTTTCCAATTTGGCACTTAAGTCCACTCTCCCCAGATAATCGGGTTCCGTGGGCAGTAATTGGGCTTGGGGTGGTAGATTGGCAGGAGGTTCGATCGGTAATTGGCGCTGATCCAAAGCTTGAGCGATCGTACCGACTAATTGGGAGAGAACTTTTACCCGGGCCCAACGTTGACAGTTGCCCTCCACCAATGTCCAAGGAGCGGCCCCCGTGCTAGTGTAGGTAATCATTTCCTCGGCTAAACTGGCATACTCATCATAACGTTTGGCCTGTTGCCAATCTTCCGGACGCACGCGCCAAGATTCTAGTTCATTTTCGGCGTATTCTTTGATGCGTGACTTTAATTCCTTTTGACTGAGGTGAATCCAGAATTTAGCGATCGCAACCCGATCATCAAATAATTGTCGCTCAAAGGTGTTGATATCGCGCATGACTAGAGGAATCTGGGAGGAGGGCAATTTGTTTAAGAGTCGATCCTCTAGTAGATGGGTGTACCAACTGTGATAAAAAATGCCGATACTGCCTTTTGCTGGCAGTTTTTGCCAAAATCGCCACAAAAACGGGTAACTTTCCTCTTGGGGGGAAGGGGTTAAAATTGGATGGACGGTAAAACCGCGCGGATCCATATAGTTAACCATTTTTTTGACTAAAGTTCCCTTGCCTGCCGCCGCCCAACCTTCCAAAACCACCACCACGGGTAATTTACATTCCCAACAGGACTTCTGTAGCGATCGCAGTTGTTCCATTAAATCTTTAATTTGTGATTGATAAGTTTCCTTGTCAAGGGAAAGAGATAGATCGAGGGGACTTAACATAATGGTCAAATAAAAGCAAAATTAGGGTATAAAGTTATAGACAAGTCAATCTCAAATAGGTATGATCGCGTGTCTCAAGTTAAACCTACCATTCTCGTTACTGGCGGTGCGGGTTATATTGGTTCCCATGCAGTTCTAGCGCTCAAAAATGCCGGTTATTCCGTCATCGTACTCGATAACTTATCCTATGGTCACGCCGAAATCGTTAAGGATATATTAAAAGTTGAGTTAATTGTCGGTGATACCAGGGATCGATCACTGCTGGATAATTTGTTTGCTAGTCGTGATATTACCGCTGTCATGCACTTTGCCGCTTTTATTGCCGTGGGGGAATCGGTGCAGGAACCGGCTATTTACTATCAAAATAATGTTAGTGGGAGTCTGACTCTTTTGCAAGCGATGATCGCCGCTAATGTGAAGAAATTTGTTTTTTCTTCCACCTGTGCTATTTATGGAATGCCGAAAGAAATTCCGATGACGGAAAATCATCCTCATCATCCCCTCAGTCCCTACGCTGCCAGCAAGGAAATGGTGGAACAAATTCTTAGGGATTTTGATCGGGCCTACGGTTTAAAATCGGTGGCTTTCCGTTATTTTAATGCTTCAGGAGCGGATCCAAGTGGTTTATTAGGGGAAGATCACCAACCGGAAACCCATTTAATTCCCCTAGCTTTATTAACTGCCCTGAAAAAACGGGATTCCCTGTCAGTTTTCGGCACGGATTATGATACTCACGATGGTACTGCTGTTCGGGATTATATCCATGTTAATGATTTGGCACAGGCTCACGTTTTAGGCTTAGAATATCTCTTAAATGGGGGCAAAAGTAATGTGTTTAATTTGGGCAATGGTAACGGTTTTTCTGTGCGTGAAGTGATTGAAACAGCGCAAGCGGTAACTGGTTTAGATATTCCTGTCATCGAAAGTCCCAGAAGGGCAGGTGATGCCCCCATTTTAATCGGCAGTAGCGATAAAGCTAAACAGGTTCTCGGTTGGCATCCCCAATATGCCGATCTCAAGGTAATAGTTGAACACGCTTGGAATTGGCATCAACAAAGACACGCTTAACAGCGATCGAGTGCTAAACTTTAATCTTATAAGATTGAACAGTTATATCAGTCGATAACAGTAAAAAACGGCTAAGTAGGTAGGTGGAATTAAATATAAGATGAACCTAGAACGTAGGTTGGGCTTCGGCCGTGAGCTTTTGCCGAACGGTTGAAGCATGAAACCCAACGCCCGCATGGGTTACGCTACCGCTAACCCATCCTACAAATAATTGTGCCTCCCTACTTAGAGGCTGATAGTTTACCGCTATAAGCTTCCCTAGAATCCTCTCGAATACAATGCTATGAATAACAAAATAATCTTAATATTTATGGGCTTGACTTTTTTAGCAAGTTGTGCTGATAGTAAACAGTTTCAATGTCAAAAAATCTATCGGATTGCCAACGAAGTGGCCCAAGAAACCAAATCCTTAACCAACAGTCAAGGGAGAGAAATTGACCAAAAAAGTTGGCTATTAGCCGCCGATAAAATCGAACAGGCCGCAGAAAATATGAAAAAATTAGAAGTGAAGGATACCGAACTAGATCAATATAAAATCGCTTTCGCTCAAGTTTATGAAGATTATGCCACTGCCACTCGTGAAATAATTCAAGTTATCGAAACTCGCAATAAAAACGGGGCAAAATTAGCACAGGAAAAGGTCAGAAAAGCTGGCCAATTAGAAAAGGAAACTGGCGAAGCTTTTAATACCTATTGTCAAGCACAGTAAAGCAGTTATCAGTTATCAGTTATCAGTTATCAGTTATCAGTTAGAAGGTGTTGGGGTTTTGGGGTATTAGTTAAAATTTCCCCATTTCCCTATCTCCCCATCACCTCACTTCTGTACTTTAGGGTTTAATTGCGTACAAAGTGCCGACATTTTTACTGCGAGGCATCCGGGAGAAGATGATAAAACCGAAGTCTTGCAGATGTTTGACTAAAGCATCGGGACCTTTTTTATGCCATTCCATCATGATAATTTTAATCTGTCCTAATTGACCAGTTGCCGCTAAAGAATCGAGGATTTCGTATTCGGAACCTTCACAATCAATCTTGGCAACAATATCGCTATCGGGATAGTCAGAGGTAATACCTTTAAACACATCGGTGAAAGGTTTCAGAATTAAATCGGCTGTAGCGGTTTGTTTCGAGGCAAAAGGTTTTAATTGGTTGTCAATACCAGAAATACCAACACTACCTTTAACATTGTAATCGTATTCGACTTGAATAATTTCATCACGAGCGCCGACTCCATAATCAAAAGCTTTAATCTTCTCCGCTAGATTAGGATTGAGGGCAAAATTTCTGAAAGCTTGGTCGTAGGTAGCCTTAAAAGGTTCGTA
>NZ_JADEXI010000137.1:0-9488 GCF_015207185.1 Microcystis sp. LEGE 08355
TGAGTAATTCCTCAAAGCCAGAAAGTTGCTTTCTCGAACAAGATAATAGTCATGGACGAAAAATATCAAGAAAAATAGAAGTTTTTAAAGTGAATAAAAATGAAAGACAAGGGTTTGAAAATCTGCGAAGAGTTATTAAAGTAGAAAGAAAGGGTAGTCGCGGGGATAAAACCTATGAAGAAACAGCTTACTATATCAGTAGCCTAACTGAATCCGCTCAAGTATTTGCTAAAATTATTCGAGGACATTGGAAAATAGAAAATCAGTTACATTGGGTAAAAGATGTAATTTTTGAGGAAGATAAAAGCGAAATCAGTGATTTTCAAGCGGCCAGCAATTGGTCAATTCTCACAACCATAGGATTGAATCTTTTCCTTTGGGTTTTCTCTCAATAACAGAGGGACAGAGGTGGTTAGCTGAACGTTGGGAAAAACTGATAGTTTTATCGATGTAAGAAGCAGAAAAATTAGCTAAATTAACAGGATGTACTCTCAGACAATTTCAAGAGAGATAGGCTTTTAGTGGCTTGGGAAAAGGCTTTATCAATCTATTCATAATAAATATTGGCAGAGGATTAAAGATTAGTTATTGTGAGTAACTCTTTTGGTTAGAGAAAGATAAACTAGAGAATCTTCAGTCAAATTTATTGACTCAAAATCCGCTGTACTTAATTTAAATGAATCAACCCTACCTTAGCCCCCCCTTGATAAGGGGGAATCTGACAATTTTTAAAACCTACCTACTTAGGCATATTTTAACATATTAGCCATTCATTTCTTACTCAAGCTTGAACATTGAAATAATCGTAATTTTTGATCATTTTGGTTCTCCGTTACTTGGTATGGTTCGATAGGGGGGCATAAATCGACTAAATCCTTATCTGGCAAAAGACTTAATTGATTAGTTCGCTCTAGATCAAAAATAATTGACAAAAATCGCTAAATGCCTTTCTCTATAAGGGTTACATCCCTTATAACCCCCGTCCATTGCATAACACAAACCGAAGAGCCATCATTTTTTGGGGGGAGAGTTGGCAACTCTCCCGACTTTGGTGGACTGGGGACTTTTCAAGGTAAAGCGACAAACTGCTCACCGGAGGGAGTCGATCGCACTTGAATTAAGACCGGTTGACCAACGCGATCGCCAGTATTGGGATCAAAGCTAATTTTTCCGGTGGCTCCTGTTTGATGAAAACTGCTGGAACGCAGCCTGGATTGTAGGCCCTGACGCTGAGGATTTTCCCTTAAACCGGCAATAATCACCCGTGTAGCGTCAAAACTGGTGGCTGTGCGCCAACTAACCGGACCGCGCCACTGTTCCTGCATAAGATTGGCAAAAGTCTGGTTAACCGAGGGGTGCCAGGGTGCGGCAAGGGTTAAACCTTGGGCGTTTTTGCCGCCATCTTCGAGGGTGCGAATATTGTAGAGGGTGGGACTACTAAACAGAGGCAAACGCTGACGATTGAAGCGAATAACCTCAAAAACGGGATCGAGACGATCAACATGAGCAACGACAAATAGGCCCTTAGCACCCCCAGAAATCGCCTGATTAAGGGCTTGATCGGCCTTAAAATTGGGGACACTCAGATCACAGACAATCGGCACAATTTGACCGCCTTTTTTCGCCACATTAGCCATCAACTCATCTTTAAAGGAAACATTATCGGGAGCTTGAGAATCGTAGCAAAAAGCAATTTTCTGGACTTTAGCAGTATTTACTATGTAATTTGCTAATTTTTCCGTAATTTTGCCGTTAGAAGTCACCAGACGAAAGATATAATTTCCCGCACCGGAGAGATTATTAGCCAGGGAGGTGGGAGAAATCATCACCAAACCGCCTTTTTCGTAGATAGGAGCGGCGGCTAAACTGGCATCGGAGGCATTATGACCGATAACAGCGATAATATCGGGATTTTTGACTAATTCACTGGCTACCTCTTTCGATATCTGCGGCTGATTATCGTCATTAACCACGATAACCATCAGTTTTCTGCCGTTGATCCCCCCCTGTTGATTGATCTGGGTTTGTGCGCTGGCGACTCCTCGCAATATTTCCTGAGCGACGTTGGGATTAGTTGCAGGCACAACAACGGCGATTTTAAAGGGATTTGAGCCAGTTTGCAGGTTGCTGAGATAAATTACGCTTTCGGGATCGTTGGGACGTTGAGCGAGGGATTTTTGCAGGAGTCCCTCTGCTTCTTGGTGATTACCTTGGACAATAGCAGCGATCGCTGATTCTTTGGCTGCGTTAGAATTAGTTTTGATCAGCAGATGATTGCCGTAACTGATGCGGTGATTATCATCGACTTTTGGGGCAAATATTGCCGAGATTTGGGGAAAAAGAAACCAACCGATCAACCCCAGTAAAACATAGGAAATTGGCGGTAAGCTCGCTTTTTTGCCAGTCTTTGTCATTGCTTTACTCCTTAACTTTGCTGATTGAATTCGGCTAAACGGCGGTTAATTTCGTCATCAAGGCTTAAGAAATCGATTTCTTGAGCTAATTTCTCGCTATAGTTCTCGCTTAATTCACTATAGACGTTTTCTTTTCGATAACGGTTGTTAATCGCTTCATTGGCATCCTCAAAGCGATCGCGGGAGGTATTGAGGTTGAGACTACTGTCAAATTCGTTTATTTTACCTAAAGCCTCATTCATGGAACTAATCGCTTTTAATTTGCTCATTTCTAACTTATAATGCTCGATTTTTTCCTGCTCTTTACGAAGTTTTTCCTTAGCAGCAATGACCACTTTTTCCGCATTATCGACCCGATCTTTCATGGCGGGTAGAATTTTTTCTAGGGAGATAACCTTAGCCATAGCAAGTCTTGCCGCTTCTTGAAGGCCCTTTTTTTGAGCGGTGACAGCCTGCTGCAAGTAGTTTGTGTGTTCCTGTTTTTTTGCCTCGTATTGTGCTTGGGCTGATTGCTGGGCCGCTACTACTTTCGCCACCGATTCTGTTAATTCCGCTAGGGATTTTTGCATCGATTCTAGGGATTCTCTGGCCGATTCTACGGCAATTTTGCCGCCGGATTCGATGGGAATACCCCACAACCAATTCCAGATGGCAACGAGAGAATTTCCTGCCTTATCACCGATCAGCCAAAAAATCAAGGCTTTTGGGGTTAATTTTTTTAACAATTTCATGCCGTTTGTCTCCTAGAGGTATTACCTGTTAATTAGGAGTGATGGCCAACTTTGATGCAGTAGATAAGGTTAAGTTTTGTAAAAAGTCTTGACAAGGATAGGAAGGTTTAGAGTGGACCGGCAGATTTAATGGGAGCGAGGGGGACAAATTGACCATTTTTGACCTGTAGAATCAAGTAGCGGCGATCATCAGGATTATTATTCATGTTGCGGACACCATTCTGATCAAATGTAACAGTGCCAGTCATTCCTTCGATAGAAAAATCGTTTCTTAAAACTTGATTTAATGATTCTCGATCAAATTTTTGTCCTTGTTGGGATAACTGTCGCAAAGCATAGAGGATAACTTTAGTTGCATCGTAGGCCATGGGAGTGCGCCAAACATTGATCTTATTTTGCCAAAAACTGTGGATATAATTATCTTGTGTGAGATCATACCAAGGCACGGCGATAACTAAATTTTCTACCCCCTGTTTACCTTCTGCAAGGGTGAGATAACTTTGAAAAGTGGGGGAACCTAAAGTTACTAAGTTTAACTGTTCTGCGGGACGTTGCTTAAAGATATTAGCGGCTCTTTTGAGATCGTTAATATAGGGAGCAATCATGAGAATATTTACTTTATATTGAGCAATTTTTTGATAAATTTTCTGTTCATCTAAATTAATTTCTGGTTCGATATTGCAGTCAAAATCTCCATCTTTAACAAGTTTTTGCAAGCTCTGACCTCGGAGAATGTTTTTATATTTTTCAGCGAAGTTATAATTATCTCCAGAGCGATTATCATAACAAATTAAATTATTAGGTTTTTGGATAATTAGCTTGTCAGTTTGTTCGCGGATATATTCAATTAGGGTTGTGGCAAAAGTTTCCATCTCAGGAACCATTTTATACATATAGCTATCACTGGAGATTTTCGAGGAAAAGCTGGTGGGAGATAGGGCAACAATTTTCCCTTGTACATAGATATCTTTGGCCGCTTCACTAGCAGCAGAAGCATTATGACCAACCACTGCTATAATTGACGAATCTTTAACAAATTTTTCGGCTCGATCTTCGGCATCTACGGCGCTATTATTATCATTAGCGACCACTACCTGTAGCAAGTGAAAATCGGGGTTTTTGGCCTGTTCATCGTTTAACTCTTGTTGGAATAAAGCAATACCTCGTAAAATTTCCTCAGCAATTTCTGGATTATTACCAAGAGGAACACTGGTGGCAATTTTTAAGGGATTTCTGTCTTGATAGGCCGCACGAGCGTTATTATAATAGATGCGAATCTCTGGATTATTGGGCAAGCGATCAAGGGATTGTTTAAAAAGCTTAATTGCTTGTTTATATTCTTGGTTTTTAAAAGCTTGTCTTCCCTGTTCAAGACTGTTATCTTGTCGGTTTGTCTCTAATAATATTTCTTCACCCAAGCTAATTTCTGGGTATTTACTAGCATCATCGGAAAATACTCCTCCCCAATATAAAATTGATAAAGTTACCAGAAGACTTAAAATAAATAACAGAGCTTGTTTCCAGCGACTAGATAGACGTAATAACCTTTTATTTTTAGGTAAAATCAACGGTGGTTCTTCAGGATTTTCTATCAAAAGAGGCAGCAAAGAAGAACCAGCAGCATCATCATTAAATTGGTGTAATTTTAATTCTTGCCGAGCGATTGTTAAGGATTCTTGTAGAGATTTATGTCCAAGAAAATTGGGAAGAAAAACTTCTAGAAATCTCAAAGCAACCCGCACAGCTATCGGTTCTTTCATAACAATAATATGGGGTACTCCGATATTAGCCAACTGACGACCAATACCCAACCCATCGCAGGAATTACAGATAACAAGTTTTAAGCCTTTTTTAACAGCTATTTTTAGGGAATCTCTTAAGTTATCGTCAGCAGATAAAGCCGTATCATTATCAATAATAAAAACTCCATCGTGTCCGTCGCTACTGGTTTGACTATGACCTAAATAAACTACAATATCCCATTGATTTTTGATCAACTCATGGCGAATATTTTTAGGTGAAAGAGACTCTTTTAAACTAGGACTTAAGATTTGCATAGAAACCTTATCTGGGTTTCCTAGTAACGTTTGTAAACTGGATAAACACAGGTAATTATTATCGTTTTCAATGTCAATATTACCCAAAATTACTAAAACATTAATCGGATAAGTAAAAGTCCGTTTTACCGGGGGAACTCGCTGGATAGTAAGAGCAATTTCCACATCAGGACTCACTCCAGGTAAAAAATTCCAACACTCCCAGGGAATTTGTTGTAAATCAAAGTGGGTAGTTTGGATAAAAAATCTTACTTCTGACTTAGCACCTATATGGAACAAGATATGATTTTGTATTGAACTCAGAGAACTGGAATTTAGCCATTCATTTAAGCTATCTTTTAAAGTTTTAGTAGCTTGTTTCAGGTTTTCTCTAGGATTACCTACCGCTGCATGGGTGATCATACTATGAGGAACAGTAATTCCTAAACTGGGTTGACTTTTTACCCAATGATAATAAGCTCGACGATAATTTTGCAAAGCGGTAGCAATGTCAAGGTTAGGGACTAATCTACCCTCCGCAAAAGGTGCTATCAAGAGATGATTGTCACGAATTTCTAGAGTGACGGAAAATCCCGTTTCAAAACTGCCATCACCAATTTTCAGAATCACAACTCTGCTCATGTCTCTACCCTTGACATTTTCTGCTATCTCTATTAAATCCTAAACTGCTCGGTAATGCTACTATCCCCTAAACTTAGGTTAACATTAAAGCGATCGTCGGCATCAGCTAGAAAATAAAGTTGCAGATAGCTATCTAAGGGTTTCTCCCTTGCTATTGCCTCTAAACTGGGGATTAATTGGCCTATTTCATCGCTAATTTGCAAAGATAAACCGGGGGGTAGCTTGGCAAAATTGTCCATGGCATAGGCACGAATTAAGACAGCAATTCTCTGGTCACTGGTCGATAAAACTCCCACCATTAAAGCGATTTTATAACCCATTAATTGACTACCCACATCGAGCATTTTACGGATAGCAGCATTGGGATAATGAGGATCGATATTCCAGAGATATTCGGCCGCTTGCCAGCGAATAGTTTCATCTTGGGTTTGATGTTGCAGTTTTGCTAAAGCTTCCTGTGGGGTTAAATGTTCCGAAAATTCCACCTCTTTTTGACTAGCATACAGTTGTCTAATTTCTCGCTGAATATCTGCTGGAGATTCTCGGCTGCTGAAAAAATCAGCAGCCAACAAAAAACCCAGATTAATTGGACGATAACTGTCGATAGTGCTGAGGATTTCCTGCCATTTCTCTGTAATAATTCCCTGTAACCATTGACTAAGTTTAGTGGGAATTATTTCTAGACGCTGCTGATAAAGTTTTTCTCGCCATTGCTGATTATTCAACAAAGCTAACCACTGCTGACAACTAATATCTAATCTCGGAGAATAGGGTGAAACTTTACCTAACTTTTTAATTAAATTTTCTGCTGTTGCTGGCGATAAATTTGCTAAAGATTCCAGCTTTCCTTTTTCACTCTCTCCCTCTAAACAACTCTGCCAAAGAATATCTAAATCATCAATAATTTGCTCACTGTCCAAATAATATTGATGGTAAATTGGATCGTATTCTGCGAGATTTTTAACATCTTTTCTGGATATAAAACCCCAGATATTGAGGAATTTTTCTGCTAAATCTACCTGCACTCCTAGATAAAAATCCGCCGCTAAATCTGGAATATCAACCCATTCTTGCTCTATTGTCAATCCCTCAATGTCAATAGTTTGACTGGGAATAGTAGTCACTTTTTTATCTTGAATTTGCCAAGTAAAACCGTTAACAAACTCCCAAAGATACTGATGGTTTTTAGGTGTTATTTGAAGAGAAGAATCAAGATTATCTTTCAGCCAATTGCTTAAGCATATTTGGACTAAGTAATTAATCAAAGCCTGATTTTTGGCGGTTTGATTAGAATATTGACCGAGAATCGATCGAGCTTGTTTAATCTCTGTTTCTGAAAAAGTTAGCCAAAGGGATTTCGGGTTAATTTGTTGCAAAATATCGAGGTTGACTTTCATGGTATCTCCTAACAGATTAGTTTTGAGTTAAGTAGGACTGAAAAAAATATTCTAGATAAGCATCGATCTCTTGTTTTTGCCGAGATTGTAATTTAATCTCATTTAACAACTTAGGACAATCTTTGCCTTCCCTTGCACAGAGTAGCTGATAAATTTTTTTACATAATTGGGTTATTTCTCGACTAATAGTAGATGGATGAACTCCCAATCGATTAGCGATCTGTACCTGCGTCATCTTTTGATGATAGTAATAATATACAATCTGTTTAACTTCATCCTCAAGAGTGATTAATAGCTTATTAATATCTTCCTGGATTTCTTGCTGTTGTAGTAAATCGTTACTTGGCTTCTTGCTGGGTAGATTTTCCCAAAAGTAATTGCTATCATGGTCATAATTATTAGGCTCAAATTTAGAGTAAGGAGGATCGATGTGATTACGCATTATCTCCCCTATTTGATTGAGTTTTGCTTGCACTTCCTCAACGGTGAGAATAACTTGCGGTTGTAACTGATGCAAGCGATCGATTACTTGTTGCCAATCTTCCTCTTGCCACTCATCCAATGATCTAATAGAAGCTTTTTTAACCTCTCGAAAACAGTTAAATATTAGCAGATGATTCTCGTTAAAGATACCCGATGCTCGTAAAACTTTTTGAATTTTATTTGCACTAAAAAGACTGACTATACCGAGATTAGTCCTGCCAATAGTTTTATACTCTCCTCGCAGAAAATTATAGAGAGTATTTCTCAATTTTTTATCTGTCCATTTTTCTAAGATTAAGCGAAAAAATCCAGGTTGGGTCTTTTTATCCTGAAAGTTACCGTAAAAATTGCTAGGATTGTTGGTGATTGCCGTGGCAAGCAAATTCAGCAAATAGTAGAATAGGGTTTCATAATCAGCATCGATCCGATGGCCAACATTTTGATAGACCCTTTGAGTTACCATAGAGGAGCGATATTGTAAAAAAACCATCCAATGGGACTTGACTAATTGGTTATTAGGATCATTCTGTAACCATTGCCACAGATAAACATATACCGCTTCATCATTGGCCACGCTTCTGGCGATCGCATTGATCGATCTTCTTAATTGTGGCACTTCGTACCAGAAAACTCGATCGCCTTCAATGGCCTTAATAGTAGTATAAAAGTACCTAACGCTCATCTCTATCACCGGCTACAGGTATCTGCTATCTGATTAGGTAAAAACCGAGGATTTTATGCAAGAGTAGCAAACAAATTGAGCGATTGCCTTGCCAAGCGCACCTCTTTCTCTGACAATAGATGAGGGACTGATGAGAAATTATCAGTTATAGTGAGACAGCCTTAGCAAACCAGTACAAGACCCATAAATTCACTCTGAGCTGCCACAAATAGCCGTCATATCAACTTCTAGGACAAAAATTAGGAATGCGAGTAACTTTTACCGAAAATCAGGGTTTTAGAAAGGAATTGAATAAACGGGTTGATGCTTATTTTACCGAAAACGGCATCCCCACCAGAGATAATTTTGCCATGTACCTGAAGACGATCACGATTTTAACTTGGGTAATTGCCGCTTGGCTATTTGTGCTTTTTGGTCCGGATATCTGGTGGCTGAAAATTATCGGTTGCATGGTTTTAGGAGGAGGATTAGCAGGGATTGGTTTTAGCATTGGTCATGATGCTAACCATGGCGGCTATTCTAGTAAAAAATGGGTTAATTCTCTCCTTGGCATGAGCTACGATTATATCATCGGTACTTCCAGTTATCTCTGGCGTTTTCGTCATAACTATCTCCATCATACCTACACCAATGTTTTAGGGTACGATGTGGAAATTCACGGCGATGGTATCGTGCGAATGACTCCCCATGCCGAGCATAAATGGTATCATCGTTATCAACATTTATTTATCCCGATTCTCTACGCTATAATTCCTATCTATTGGTCATTCTCCGATGTGCGCTCTATTCTCTTTGGTCATCGTTTTGGCGAGATTAAAATTCCCAATCCTAAACCGATCGATCTATTCGTTTTATTGAGCGGAAAACTTGTTTATCTCTTTTGGTTTATTGGCATTCCTCTCTTAGTTGGTTATAGTCCCCTAGAAATAGCGATCGGTTTTCTCATTACTTTTATGACCTATGGAGTGCTTGCCTGTCATGTATTTATGTTAGCTCACGTTTTGGAACCCGCCGAATTTATTCAACCCTCGGCAGCTAACCAAATCGAAGACGAATGGGCAATTTTTCAAGTGCGAACTACCGTAGATTTTGCTCCTAAAAAT
>NZ_JADEXI010000138.1:0-9305 GCF_015207185.1 Microcystis sp. LEGE 08355
GTTTTTACTGATTCCCATCTGGTCAATTACCTAATTTTCAGAGAAAAAGTCCCGTAATTTTCCCACGATCACTCCCATAACTGGTACTTTTTGATTGACAAAAAGTCTAAAAGTCTTACCCAACAAGGTTTTTAGATTTATTCAGCCAGCCTTAATTATCTTAGTATTGGCACTAACCCACTCTGCTGATTTGTTCTAAAACCTGCCGCCATAAAACCGAATTAGAGACGGCTAAAACTTCGCTAGAATCAGCTTGTAGGGGATTACCTGACCAATCGCTAATTATTCCGCCCGCACCTTCAATAATCGGAATTAAAGCACAAAAATCGTAGTATTTCAGGTCTGATTCTAGGATTACCATCGCCATGGCAGTGCAGCCAGTGGCTAACATCATATAGTTATAACAATCACCCCCAAAAGCGGTACGTTTGCAGACGGTTTGCAGCTGACGAGCGATCGCTTGTTGTCGTTCTGTGATAAACATTAAGGGAGTGGTGGAGGCTAAACAGGCATTTTTTAAGACAAGTTCCCGATCTTGACAGTAGGGATTAACAATCATCTGGTTATTATAAAGACTCGCTTTTCCCTTCACTCCTAACCAGCGATCGCCTAAAATCGGTTGATCGACAATTCCTAAAATCGGTTGATTTTCTGCCACTAGGCCGATTAAAGTTCCAAAAATAGGCAATCCTTTGACAAAAGAGGATGTGCCATCGATCGGATCCAATACCCAATAACGACCACTTTGGGAGGGAATATTGGCTCCTTCTTCTCGAATAACCCCATCTTCGGGTAATTCTCGCCGAATAATCGCCACCATCGCCTCCTCAGCTTCTTGATCGGCGATTGTTACTATTGAGGAAACTTGCTCGAGTTTGGTCTCGGTTTCTAGATGGGGCTGCCGAAAATAGCGCCGGATAATCTCTCCAGAAGTGTCCGCTAATTGATGAGCTAGTTGGATAGTGCGATCAATATTCATCAATAAAAGTTATCCATACAGGAAAACAATAATGTTTATTTATGGGAAAGGGGAGATGGGGAAGTGGGGAAGTGGGGAAGTGAGGGATTTAGCGGAAATTTCCCTAAGCTAAACGGCTTTTACTTCGGATCACCGATATAGACTCCAAAAGGTTTATAGCTATTGGATCATGCAGGTTAAGCGCCGTTTAGCTTATCACCCTAAATCCCTATTGCCTCTTGGATAGTGCGAGCGATATTCATCAATAAAAGTTATCCATACAGGAAAACAATAATGTTTATTTATGGTAAAGGGGAATTCGGGAAGTGGGGAAGTGGGGGAAATTTGCCTATCACCCTAAATCCCTATTGCGGCATCGAACCTAGAACTATCAATGGGTAACAGTTTGATTTTGACTCCATAATTAAATTAGTCAACGATCGACTCAATCTCAAGACGAGAAAAAATTAATCTATTAGGAGTTTAGCTGATGACGGCTTTTACGGAAAATGACCTAAAAAGGTTAGAAAATCTGATTATCAATGGACAAAAAGCGATCGAAACTCGTTTAACCTCTCTGGAGAATGGACAAAAAGCGATCGAAACTCGTTTAACCTCTTTGGAGAATGGACAAAAAGCGATCGAGAATAGCGTCGGAGAGATCAAAAGAGAAATTCAAGTCCTAGAGATAGGACAGACGGAAATTAAGGTAGAAATCAGGACTTTAGACGCAAAAATCACCGGTTTAAATGAAAGAGTGCAACTCATCGAGGCATCCGTGGGAAAAATTCCCGATTTAGCTGAAAAAATTGGGGAGGTAAAAAACTGGAAACAGATCGGTATATCGATTGTGACTGCTTTTGTGGGTGGGGTAATTGGTTGGTTAATTCGGGGAAAATAAAACTAGGCAATGTAACATAGTATTAAGCATTTGTATCTTTTTATTAATTTTTATGGAACAGACAGCTTTAAATCTGATCGCAATTACCGTTTTTTCGATCACTCTTTCCGTATTTGTCACCCCTTTGCTGTCTATTTCGCCTTTTATTCCCGCTTTAGCTACTTTTAGCCTCTTGGGATTAGTTACCGTCGATACTCTCACCTTTAATAACCGGGGCGTGACTTTACTACTGGATGCTCTTTCTCCCAGTAAACACCGTCAAAGAGTTATTCACCACGAAGCCGGACATTTTCTCACCGCTTATATTTTGGGCATTCCGATCGCCAGTTATAGTTTGACCGCTTGGGAAGCCTTTCGTCAAGGCCAGGAGGGAGTCGGCGGTGTTCAATTTGAACTAGCAGATTTAGAGCAAAAAGTCAAGAACTTTACCGATTTTCCGGCTTTTTTAGAGAGAATTTCTACGGTGTGGATGGCGGGAATTGCTGCCGAAACCTTAGTTTATGGTAAAGCGGAGGGGGGAGAAAGCGATCGATTTTATCTGCAATCGGCCTTAAAATTAGCGGGGGTTCCTGAGAATAATTATGCCCAAAAAGAGCGCTGGAGTTTATTACAGGCAAAAACTCTTTTAGAAAAACAACAGACTGCCTATCAAGCTTTAGTGATAGCTATGGAAAAAAGGGCCAGTGTGGAAGAATGCTGTCGGGTGATTAGTGAAAGTTTAGTATAACGGGAAAAGTAATCAGGGATAGATTTGATAATTTCCCCGTTAAATTTTTATGAATAATCAGAGCATTCAATCCGATCAGCGATTAGCTTTAATTGTGCGCGGAGCAGTACAAGGGGTCGGTTTTCGTCCTTTTGTTTATCGATTAGCAACGGAATTAAACCTAACGGGTTGGGTGAATAATACAGCAGCGGGAGTTTTTATTGAAGTCGAGGGCGATCAAGACAAACTAGAAACTTTTTTGACTCGATTATCTTTAGAAAAACCACCTCAATCGCTAATTGAAAATATTGAGACTCAATGGTTAAATCCTGTCGGTTATCAAAACTTTAGCATACGCCAGAGCAGCGGCGGTGAAAAAAATACAATTGTTCTGCCGGATTTAGCCACTTGTCCCGATTGTTTAGCCGATATTTTTGACCCGAATAATCGTCGTTATCGCTATCCTTTTACTAACTGCACTAACTGCGGTCCTCGCTACAGTATTATCGAGAGTTTACCCTATGATCGCAGTGCCACAACTATGAGGGGTTTTAATCAGTGTTCCGAATGTCAAAGGGAATACGAAACCCCTCTAGATCGCCGTTTTCATGCCCAACCGAATGCCTGTCCTCGTTGCGGACCCCAAATCAGTCTTTTAGACAGTCAAGGAACTGTATTAGCGGAAAAAGATCAAGCTTTAATCGCCACTGCTAGAGCAATTCAACAGGGAAAAATTATAGCGATCAAAGGATTAGGAGGATTTCACCTAGTTGTCGATGCGAGAAATACGGAAGCAGTGCAAAAATTGCGACAACGTAAACAGCGACCGGATAAGCCTTTTGCCGTGATGTATCCTAATCTTGAGTTAGTGAAAAACCACGGTTATGTCTCTTCTTTAGAATCACAATTATTGCAGTCTCCTGCTGCGGCAATCGTCCTGATTAAACAAAGAAAAAATTGTCTTTCTCCTTCGGTTTCTCCGGGTAATCCCTATCTAGGAGTCATGTTACCCTATACTCCCCTACACCATCTTTTATTAGCAGAATTAGGCTTTCCTATTGTAGCAACCAGTGGTAATCTAGCCGATGAACCTATCTGTATTGAGGAAAAAGAAGCTTTAGAAAAATTGGGAACTATCGCCGATTTATTTCTAGTTCATAATCGTCCCATAGTTCGACCAGTGGATGACTCTATTATCAGGGAAATGGCAGGAAAAGCAATGATTTTGCGGCGAGCGCGGGGATATGCTCCCTTTCCCGTTAAAGTTAATGAGGGAGATTTTCCTCCGATTCTAGCCGTGGGAAGTTATTTTAAAAATACCGTGGCTATCTATCAAAAAAATCAAGTTTTTATTAGTCAACATATCGGCGATTTAGATACAGTTAATGCTGTTAATCATTTTGAAAATATCCTCGATAGTTTAAAAAAATTATACGAGTTTGTACCAGAAATTATTGCCTGTGATGCTCATCCTGAATATCTAGCAACCAAGTACGCTTATAGCTTAAATTTACCCGTTATTCCCATTCAACACCATTACGCTCACGTTTTATCCTGCATGGCAGAACATCAGCTACAACCTCCAGTTTTAGGGGTTGCTTGGGATGGAACAGGATACGGTTTAGACGGCACAATTTGGGGGGGAGAGTTTATCCATATCACTGCCGATTCTTGGCAGCGAGTCGCCCATTTTAAACCCTGGCCATTACTGGGAGGAGAAAAAGCGATTAAAGAACCCAGACGAGTGGCTTTAGGATTACTAGAAGTTATGGAAAATACCGATAGGATAAAATCAGCTTTTAGTGAACAGGAATGGTCGATTTTTAGGCAAATGTTAACCAAAAAAATTAATTGTCCTTTAACTTCTAGTGTCGGGCGTTTGTTTGATGGTGTGGCGGCGATTCTGGGTTTATGTTATCAATTAAGTTTTGAGGGACAAGCAGCAATGCAGTTAGAATTTGCCCTTGAGGACATTAAAACCGAGGAATATTATAATTTTTCTTTATCAGCTGACTCACCCATAGTTATTGATTGGAATCAGATAATTTTAGGAGTTGTTGAGGATTTAGAAAAACAAGTACAAATCGGCATAATTGCCGCTAAATTTCATAATAGTTTATGTGAGATTATTGTAGAAATTGCTCAGAAAATAGGTAGAGAAAAAATTCTCCTGACGGGAGGCTGTTTTCAAAATCGTTATCTGACGGAAAGAACAATTAATCGCCTACAAGCTTCAGGATTTCAACCCTACTGGCAGCAAACTGTTCCCACTAATGATGGTGGTATTAGCCTCGGTCAAATTATCGGAGCTTTTTCTAAACTTAAACAGTTCTAGATAGGACAAAATTAACTTCTTGGTTAGGATAGGCAAGAGGCAAGGGGTTCATCTCACATTTGCAGAAATACCGACAATCAGCAATTATCAGTGACCCTTAAATTATTACAGACATATCAGCAGCTGCCTGTAAGCATCCCACCGAAAAACTAATGCGCTCCAGGGTTTGGGTAGGGTTGATTCATGAATCAACCCTACTATAGAGTTCTTGCATAATTAATTCTTGAGAGTGCAAAAATGAGATGCACCCAGAGGTAAGAGGTAGTTATAAGCGTTAAAGATAAACCACAGAGACACAAAGAACACAGAGAGCCGATTTTTTTCTAGAATGTTGGGATGGTCGAAAATTGAGATTTTAGCTTAAACGATGCCACTCAACGATTTTATTGCCTACTTTCAAAATAATTGCTTGACCTAAACCCAGTTCTTGTGTCACATTAACTAGATGGGCGAAATTTTGATGAGTGATTGCTAGTCCCGGCAAACAGGCTAGAAAATCGAGACAGAGAACCGTAGAAAATTCCCAAGTTTGTCGGTAAACACGGCAATTATCCGGTAAAAAAGCCACAAGAGTGCGAAAATGACTCAAAGCGGCTTTCTCAAAATTGGCGCTAGTGCAGTCAAAAGACGAGTGCTGATAGCTCATAAAAACTTTGCCTGATAGGGAGAGAGCAGGGTTTCCCTCAGACTAGCACCTCGCTTCTGGGGATCACCTTCCCTTTAGAATTTCTCAATAGACTGGCAAATCCCCCCAGAGGAGTATTCTTACCCGCGAACAAATTGCTAGAAGCTAGGTTTCTTCCCGGAGATAGTGTACCTTAGATATTGATGTCCTTCCGGCTGGCAAGATAACCTGTAAATTTCCCCACTCGTCCCTAGAACGTAGGTTGGGTTGAAGCATGAAACCCAACCCCCGATCATGTTACGCTACCGCTAACCCATCCTACAAATAATTGTACCTCCCTACTTAACCTGTAAATTTCCCCACTCGTCCCCAGCGATAAAAGGCTGTATTTAGTCAAAAATCAAGTGTTGACTTTAATGCCAAACTTGCCTAATAAAAAATGATGACAGCCTCAAGTTGCCGCTTAACTAATTGACTACTTAACTGATAACTGGTAACTAAGATTATGAATAATGCAATTGTCAAACCGAGAGATGTACAAGTAGCACCGATTGCCGTCGATACTTTTGTCTTTCGTTCCCGCACTTGGGACCGGTTAAAATTCGAGATCGAATATGGATTACAAAAGGGAACCACCGCCAATAGTTATCTGATTAAAGGTGAAAAGGTCGCTCTTTTTGATCCACCGGGGGAATCATTTTCGGCCATATTTTTAGAGGCTTTAACTAAAAGAATCGATCCGAAAACTATTGATTATATTATCCTCGGTCACGTTAACCCCAATCGTGCCGTCACCCTCAAGGCACTTTTAGAAATCGCGCCTCAAGTCACTTTTGTTTGTTCTAATCCGGGGGCAATTTCCCTGAAAAAAATTCTCGAAACCGAAGCATTAAATCTGTTGGTTGTCAAGGGGGAAGAAATATTAAATTTAGGAGCAAACCATCAATTAGAATTTATCCCCACTCCTAACCCCAGATTTCCCGATCAACTCTGTACTTACGATAGCAAAACCGATATTCTCTACACCGATAAATTATTCGGAGCGCACGTTTGTGGCGACCAAATTTTTGATGAGGGTTGGAGCGTTTATAACGAAGATCGGCGTTATTATTTTGATTGTCTCATGGCTCCCTATGCCAGCCAAATTAGCAACGCTTTGGAGAAATTAGCCGCTAAATCGCCCTTATTTTATGCCGTTGGTCACGGTCCTCTGGTGCGTTACGGGATGCACGAATTGACCCTTTCCTATCAACAATGGTTAGCAGTACAAAAGTCCCAAGAGTTGACAATCGCCCTGATTTATGCTAGTGCCTACGGCAACACCGCCACCCTCGCTCAAGCGATCGCCATGGGGATCACGAAAGCGGCAGTAGCAGTGACGGCGATTAACGCCGAGTTCGCTGAACCGGACGAGATCAAAACGGCGATCGAAAAAAGTGTCGGTTTTATCTTTGGTTCCCCCACTTTGGGAGGACACGCACCGACTCCCATCCAAACCGCCTTGGGGATTACCCTGTCCAATGGCGATAAAAGCAAGCTGGTGGGGGTTTTTGGCTCCTACGGTTGGAGTGGTGAAGCGATCGATCTTTTGGAAGGTAAATTCCGGGATGGCGGTTATCGCTTCGGTTTTGAGCCAATTCGGGTTAAATTTAAACCCACGGAGGCAATTTTAAAGACCTGTGAGGAAGCGGGAACCGATTTCGCTCAAGCAGTCAAAAAAGCTCGCAAAAGCAGACAACCAAAAACTAATGTTAACCAATCCCAAAGCGATCGGCGATCGCAGGCCCTGGGCCGTTTGGTGGGTTCTCTGTGTATCGTCACCTGCGAATTGGGAGAATTGCGCGGCGCCATGTTAGCCTCTTGGGTATCGCAAGCGACGTTCACTCCCCCCGGATTGACTATTGCCGTGGCGAAAGAACGAGCGATCGAGTCTCTGCTTTATAGCGGTACGCCTTTTGTCCTTAATATCCTCCAAGAAGGTCAACATTTGGCTTTAATGAAGCATTTTCTTAAACCTTTTACTCCAGGAGAAGATCGTTTCGCTAATATCGAAACCACTAAAGCTGAGAACGGTGGTCCGATTCTAGCCGAAGCGCTCGCTTATCTGGAATGTCGGGTAGAACAACGAATGGAGTGCGGTGATCATTGGCTGCTTTATGCGATCGCAGAAAAAGGCAAGGTTTTACACCAGGGTTTAACCGCTATCCATCATCGCAAATCTGGCAGTTATTATTAACTCATGGTGACGGGCAAGGGATCGCAAAAAATAAGGGTTTCGGCCGATCCCGAAAGTGAACAATACTCTCCCCTATCCTTCTGCTACTGTTTGTAAAACAAGATCAATAAATTTCTGGCTGTAGTATATGCCTTGTTGTTGCATCGTTTCTATGTAAGGTTTGACTGCAGCGATCTTTCCCAACTGTTTTGCTTTAATTAAAATACCGATCGAACCTGTAATTGGAATATTGAGAGATTTACACACCTGACGAGCAGCTAATTCATCGATAAGC
This sequence comes from Microcystis sp. LEGE 08355, assembly GCF_015207185.1. NCBI lineage: Bacteria > Bacillati > Cyanobacteriota > Cyanophyceae > Chroococcales > Microcystaceae > Microcystis > Microcystis sp. LEGE 08355. Next base: position 8,036 of record NZ_JADEXI010000138.1, read on the forward strand.
ACTAAAGAGGCTTTTTGTTCTAGTGCAAGGACGATGACTTCTGATTCTCCTCGATCTAGAGTCGGTAATAGTAAGGAAACCTGCTGTTGAGAGGCGATTTCTCGGACAGAAATCCACTGTTCTCGTAATAGATCGATCGAGCCAGTTTTGTCTTGATCGTAAGTGCTGATTTCAAGAGCTACTGCCTTAGGAATAACGATGCTTTTAACTATTTCTTGTAAAAGACCGAGTTGACCAATTCGCGCAAAAGCGATGAGGGGAGTAGCGTTACTTACAATCATCAGGCTCCAGTTTTTCTATTCCCTTTAATTCAACCGCTAACGCCGATTCGTCATAATCGAACAATACAATCCCTTTTTTAGACAAAATATCCATAAATTCTAGGCGATTAATTCTCGCTAATTCCGCCGCTTTTCCTAAAGAAAGTCGCTTTTCTTGAAAATAATAAATAGCGGCCAGAAGTTTAATTTCTTGACCGAGTTCATCAATTCCTATTTTTAAAGCGGCAAGAACATCGGGAGAAAATTCTAGATTTAATGTTTCATTTTTCATTCTAAGTACCTAGTTAAAAATAAAGTTAACTTTAGAGACAAGGGAACTCCGGAACAGGGAACAGAAGGGTTTCTGACTTTTTTTAAGATGTCTCTTAATTATTACAGCTTACAGCGTTTCTCATAAGGATGGCAGCAATTCTCATTTTGAAACGATTTTGCGTTGTTTCAGCGATCTAGAGATTCGTTAAGAATTATTAACCCCTCTAGGTGCAAGGGCTTTAATGTCATGAAACCTTAAAATGAGAATTGCTGATAATACCTCCCATCGACTCTACCCACTTTATATCCATTTTGTCCTTAATATCCTGCAAGAAGGACAACATATAGCTTTAATGAAGCATTTTCTTAAACCTTTTACTCCAGGAGAAGATCGTTTCGCTAATATCGAAACCACTAAAGCTGAGAACGGTGGGCCGATTTTGGCCGAAGCGCTCGCTTATCTGGAATGTCGGGTAGAACAACGAATGGAGTGCGGTGATCATTGGCTGCTTTATGCGATCGCAGAAAAAGGTAAGGTTTTACACCAAGGTTTAACCGCCATCCATCATCGCAAATCTGGCAGTTATTATTAATTTGTCGTTATGATCATTTCAGGGGGTGTTTTCAGGCAGGATAACCCACCCTGATTGGTCTAATCTAATACTAAATCAGGCTACATATCAGGATAGACACTCCCGCAAGTGCAGTGACTCTTAAATTATTACAGATGTATCAGC
>NZ_JADEXI010000139.1:0-9282 GCF_015207185.1 Microcystis sp. LEGE 08355
CCCTACACCCCACACCCTACCCCCACGAAAAACTCTTTGCCGCAAATCCTACTTATAAGCGTCCATACCCTCACAGGAACAAACCAGATTTCTGTCCCCGTAAGCATTATCAACCCGTCCCACTACCGGCCAGAATTTATAATCTTTTAGCCAAGAAAGCGGGTAAGCTGCCTGTTGACGGGAATAGGGACGACTCCAATCATCGGCAGTTAAAACTGCGGCTGTGTGAGGGGCATTTTTTAAGGGATTATCGTGGATATCCATGCTACCATTAGCGATCGCTTGTACTTCTTGATAGATAGTTAACAAAGCTTCACAAAAACGGTCTAATTCCCCCAAAGATTCGCTTTCCGTGGGTTCCACCATCATTGTACCCGCCACGGGCCAAGAAACCGTCGGCGCGTGGAAACCGAAATCCATCAAGCGTTTTGCCACATCTTCCACCTCGATGCCGGCCTGTTTTTTCAGGGGACGTAAATCGATCACGCACTCGTGGGCAACCGTTCCCGCGCTACCCTTAAATAACACCGGATAGGCCGACTCCAGACGAAAAGCCAGATAATTAGCGTTCAAAATTGCCACTTCTGTCGCTTTTTTCAAGCCGGCTGCCCCCATCATAGCGATATACATCCAAGAAATCACCAAAATGCTGGCACTACCCCAAGGCGCGGCCGAAATTGCGCCAATTGAGTCCTGATGCTTACCGTTAGCGGTTTCTGGGGATAATTTCGCCAAAACGAGGGAAACATCGGGCAGAAAAGGCACTAAATGGGATTTTACTCCGATTGGTCCCATACCGGGGCCGCCACCACCGTGGGGAATACAGAAAGTTTTATGGAGATTCAAGTGACAGACATCAGCGCCAAAATCCGCCGGACGACATAAACCCACCTGAGCATTCATATTCGCGCCATCCATATACACTTGACCACCGTATTGATGAATCAAGGCGCAAATTTCGCTAATTCCCTGTTCAAAAACGCCGTGAGTGGAAGGATACGTCACCATCAAAGCCGCTAGATTATCCTGATGCTTCTGGGCCTTAGTTTTCAGGTCATCAATATCAATATTGCCCCGAGAATCGCAATTAACCGCCACTACTTTCATACCACACATAACGGCACTGGCAGGATTAGTCCCGTGAGCGGACTCAGGAATTAAGCAAATCTGACGATGACCTTGACCGCGACTTTCATGGTAGGCTCGGATCACCTGTAAACCGGCATACTCTCCCTGAGAACCGGCGTTCGGTTGTAGGGAAATGCCATCAAACCCGGTAATTTCCCCTAACCAAGTCTCTAACTGTTGAAAGAGCAGTTGATAGCCTTCTGCTTGGTCAATCGGAGCAAAAGGGTGTAATTTGCCGAATTCTGCCCAAGTTACCGGAATCATCTCCGCTACGGCATTGAGTTTCATCGTACAGGAACCGAGGGGAATCATGGAAGTATTTAAGGCTAGATCCTTTGTTTCCAGACGGTGCAGATATCTGAGTAATTCCGTTTCCGAGTGGTAACGATTGAACACCGGTTCGGTAAGATAGGCACTGGTACGGGTTAAATTAGCGGGTAATTCTAGACTAATTTTCTCGACTAATTCCGCCGCGGTAAAGGGTAATTCCTCGGTGGGGGCAAAAATTTGCCATAAATCCCACACATCCCTGAGACTGGTGGTTTCATCGAGACTAATTCCTAGATTATTCTCATCAAAATAACGCAGATTAATCTTATGGGTTTTTGCCTTGGCGAAGATATCCTTAACTCCCGTGGATACCGTAACTTTGAGCGTATCGAAGTACGGTTCTTTCCCCACTTGATAACCCAACTTTTTTAAACCATTTGCCAATAAAGCGGTTAATTTCTGCACTCTTTGGGCGATTTTCTTGATTCCTTCCGGTCCGTGATACACCGCGTACATGGAAGCAATCACCGCTAGTAACACCTGTGCGGTACAAATATTACTGGTGGCTTTATCCCGGCGGATATGTTGTTCCCTGGTTTGCAAAGCTAAACGCAGTGCGGGTTTACCCTGACTATCCTTCGATACCCCGACAATGCGCCCCGGAATACTGCGTTTATAGACATCTTTGGTGGCAAAATAGGCGGCATGGGGACCCCCATAACCCAAGGGAACCCCAAAGCGTTGACTGCTACCCACGGCAATATCAGCCCCCAATTCGCCGGGGGGAGTCAACAGGGCTAAACTGAGAATATCGGCGGCAACGGTGACTAAAGCCCCATTTTCCTGCGCTTTGGCGATAAATTCCCGATAGTCATAAATTACGCCATCGGTGGCTGGATATTGTAATAATGCGCCAAAAATCGGCGTTTGGAAGTCAAAGAGACGATGATCCTCGATAATAATGTCAATACCTAAAGGAATCGCTCTGGTTTTAACAACTTCAATCGTTTGGGGATGGCAACTACTAGAGATAAAGAAAGCATTGGCTTTAGTTTTACACAGTCCGTAACTCATAGTCATCCCTTCTGCTGCTGCTGTTCCTTCATCGAGGAGGGAAGCGTTAGCAATTTCCAGACCAGTTAAGCTAGTGATGAGAGTTTGGAAGTTTAAGAGAGCTTCTAAGCGTCCTTGGGCGATTTCCGCTTGATAGGGAGTATAGGCGGTGTACCAACCCGGATTTTCTAAGATGTTGCGGAGAATTACCGGCGGGGTGATACAGTCATGGTAGCCCATGCCAATAAAGGAGCGAAATACCTGATTTTTGGAGGCAATAGCTTTTAATTGGGCAAGAGCGGCGTATTCACTCAAGGCAGGTGCTAGATTAAGGCTTTTTTGTAAACGAATTCCTGACGGGACAGTTTTAGCGATTAATTCCTCCACGGTAGCAACGCCCAAAACCGCCAGCATTTTCTCGATTTCCGTCTCCGTCGGTCCAATATGACGGTTAACAAAGCTATCGGTGCAGTCTAGCAGGTCTTGCAGGTCAGCAGGAGCGAATTCCTCGGTTTTCTCGGTCGTAATTGACCTATTTAGCATATTAATCTCGGTTTAAACAATTACAAAAGTGCTGCGTTTCATCGCTAGGGGTGATTTTAACGCAACTTGTAAAATTTTTGTAATATTTGAAGCCAGCAATCGGCAAGATAAAGCGGAAGCTAATTTGCTATCGAAAGTATGCACCCAATTAACCTCACTACTACTTCGTCACCAAAAACCAACCGGAATCCGTAGATCCGATCGCCTTTAATCCTTCTAAATCAGTAGCTTCTTTGGTTTGACGATCGATAATTAGGTAAGGTTGCTTGTGACTTTGCCAATGATTGATTAATTCTTCAGCAGCAAGGGGAAAAACCCGACGACCACTATAAAAATTTAACGAGGGGCGCTCGTAGGCAAAAGCAATATAAACAGGGTGATCTGCTGGCACATATTTCTGTACTAAACTCGCCACCGGTTTGACGGGGAAATTCTCATTTAATTCCCAGATCCACAGGGGAGAATTAACAAAAATAAACAAAGAAATAAACATTCCCCAGAGTAAAACCACGATGAATTGTTGCGAGCGCCGGGCTAACAAAATCGCCGTTGTCACCATGGTCAAGGACAGTGACAATAAGGTTAAAAGAATTAAGGGATGGAGAGGTTCAATAGCGGCAAAATTACCAGGGAAATAGGCCATTAAAGCTAATAAACCCGCCCCAACGCCGATAATACCCAGAATAATTGACCAGATTGGATTATAGGGGCGATCAATGGGAAGATTACCCACTTGCGCCAAGGCATAACCGGCCGCTAAAGCCAAGGCCGGATAGATCGGCAGAATATACCAAGGCAATTTGGTCGCCATTACCGAGACCACCAACAGATAAACACCCGTCCAAACTAACAGTAACTTCGCCCAACTGTAGAGATGTTCCTGACGTGCTAAACCTAAACCCCAAACCGAGAAAATTAACCAGGGCCAACTATATTTAAGAATTTCCAGCAGATAATACCAAAACGGTCCGCGATGATCGTCCAGATCGTCACTAACTCGCTTTAACTGTTGAACAAAAAGGGAATCGAGAAACTCCCGCTCGTAGTGCCAAAATTGGGCGCTATACCAGGCAAAAGCGGGAGTTGCTCCCAATAACCAACCCGACCAAAAATAGGCAGAAGTTAATAACCGGGGGGTATCCCAGAGCAGAAAAATCAAGCCGATACCCGCCAATAATAGCCCCATAATCCCCTTCGTCAGACAAAGGAGGGCAAATCCTAACCCCGCCCCCAGAGACCAGCGTAAATCGCGTCGTGAGCGCAGTAAACCAACAAACATCAGGATTTCAAAACACAATACCGCTCCATCCAACATGGCTAAACGGCCATGACGCACCACCGGCAAAAGAGTTAAATAAATCAAGGCCGACAGTAAAGCTGGCAAACGAGCCGGAAAAATTTCTCGACCGAGAAGGTAGAGGAGCGGCACCGATAAAGCTGTAAAAAAAGCGGGAATTAGTCTCGTATTGGCCTCATTGATGCCCCAGAAATGGTAGGTTAGACCAATTAAACCATGAATCAACGGCGGTTTATTCAGGTAGGGATCACCCCAAAGACTGGGAAATAACCAGCGCAATTGTTCCAGCGGGGTTTGGCTAATTTCCTTGGCCACCTGAGCGATTGTTGCCTCATCCCAATCCCGCAAGGGTAAATTCCCTAATCCCACTAGATAGATAATTAAGGCCGCTATTAATAATCCCAGTAAACACAGAAATTCTTTAAAATTTTCTCTCTGACGCAATTTATAGCTAGAATATCCCCAAGTAAATTTTTGACGGTTCATAAGCTAGGGCAGTAATCAGTAAACAGTAATCAGTAAACAGTAATCAGTAAACAGTAATCAGTAAGGCTCTCCTAGACTGGTTATAGCAAATTAGTAGTTTCAATGAGCCTAATCCCTTAAATAGCCTAGAATCCAACCAAGCAAAAAGCTTTGATTATTTTGGTTCTTCGGTTTGTGTTATGCAATGGACGGGAGTTATAAGGGGTGAAACCCTTATATAGAAAGACATGGCTGCGATTTTTGCCAATTGTTTTCAATCTAGAACGAGCTAATCAATTAAGTCCCTTGCCAGATAAGGATTTAGCCGATTTCTGCCCTCTGATCGAACCATGCCAAGTAACGAAGAACCATTATTTTCTGCTAAAATAAGCTAAACGGCTTTTACTTCGGATCACCGATATAGACTCCAAAAGGTTTATAGCTATTGGATCATGCAGGTTAAGCGCCGTTTAGCTTATCATAACTACTCTAGAATATCCTTAAAACTCAAATCTGATAACTGATAACTGATAACTGATAACTGATAACTGATAACTGATAACTGATTATGTATTGGTATAATGGCGAATTAATCGAGAATGAGCGAATAAGTCTGGGTATTGATGATATTGGGCTGCTTTATGGAGCGACAATATTTACTACCCTGCGTATCTATCAAAAAAGCTTAGATCATCCCCTAACCCATTGGCAAGAGCATCTCCAACGTCTGCACTCTAGTTTACAAGTTTTCCACTGGTCCGCTCCCGATTGGCGGCGAATTCGCCAAGGAGCCGAAAAATTATCCCGATTCTATCCTGTCCTGAGAATCACAATTTTTCCCGATGGTAGGGAGTGGATTAAAGGCAGATTTCTCCCCGAAGATTTAAACCTTAGACAAGAGCAAGGAATTATTGGCTGGGTAGTGGATAATCCCGCTTGGCAACGCGTTTTAGGAGAGCATAAAACTGGTAATTATTTAACTCCTTGGTTAGCGTCACAAACTGCTCAAAAAAAAGGGGCAAAAGAAGCGATATTAGTCGATCAATCTGGGAATTGGTTAGAAACTAGCACGGGCAATTTATGGGGATGGAAAGATAATTGCTGGTACAGTCCCCTGCTTACTGCTGACATTTTACCCGGAATCGGGCGCTCGGCTTTGATCGGCTGGTTAAAAAAACAAAATATTTCCCTAGAAGAAAATCTCTGGACTCCTGAATTTGTCAGGACTTTACAAGCGATCGCCTATAGTAATTCCCTGGTGGAAATTATCCCTTTTCATTCTATTCTTGGCTGGGATTTAGAGATAAATACAGCTATTTATAGAGAAGTTTTACCAGATTTACAGCAATATTTTTCCAGTCAATTATAGAATAAATAAGGGTGTGTTACTAGGGGCTAACACACCTAAAATCGGGAAATAATGCAGCTCAAGCTTTAAAATTCTCGCTCGGAATTAGCCTCACTATCGCGTTTAGAACCGAGTAAATCTAATTGATCGACGAGAATCACCGGTTTAGAACGAGCTAATCCGGTGTTTTTATCATTCCAAGTATCCATTTTTAAAGACCCTTTAATCCCGATTAAACCGCCTTTTTTCACATAATTAGCGGCCACTTCCGCCGTTTTACCCCAAATTTCCAGATCAAACCAATCCGGCTGATCGCTATTTTTAGAGCGACGATTAACCGCTAAAGTGAAAGTACATAAAACCTTGCCTGACTCGAAATACTTGGTTTCTGGGTCTTTCCCTGCTCGTCCCACCAAATGAACCAGATTTACACTCATGGTCTTAAATCCTCAATTTAGTACAATAGTATGTTTATTTTAGCCCGAAACCTCGGTCTTGACCGGTGGGCAGCCAGAAAATTAGGGCAAGACCCGCGTAAATCTGGAGAGAAAGAAGCGATAATTAACTAGACTTGAGAAACAAAACGTAATAAAATCCAAGTCGATTCGATCGAAAGTCTAGCTATAGCAACGTTGTTATCAGAACAGGAGTGAAAACAAGTGGGTTTTTTTAGAGGACTAGGCTTATCAAGGGACATAGGTATAGACTTGGGTACAGCAAACACCCTCGTTTATGTGTCAGGGAAAGGCATCGTTTTAGAGGAACCATCGGTAGTAGCGATCGATCAAGATCGCAACCCGGTCGCTGTCGGGGAGGAGGCCAAAAAAATGCTCGGTCGCACTCCGGGCCATGTCACCGCGCTGCGACCCCTGCGCGATGGGGTAATCGCCGATTTTTACAGTTGCGAGATCATGTTAGCGGAATTCATCAAACGAGCGCTCGATGGCACGATTGGCAATCCCCGCATGGTAATCGGTGTTCCCAGCGGGATTACTGGAGTAGAAAGACGCGCGGTGGTGGATGCGGCCAAAAATGCCGGCTCGCGAGAAGTGGGGTTAATTGATGAACCAGTTGCGGCAGCCTTGGGTGCTGGTTTACCCGTCTCGGAAGCGACGGGAAATATGATCATCGATATCGGTGGTGGCACCACGGAAGTGGCGATTCTCAGTCTTGATGGGACAGTGATCAGCGAATCCGTCCGTGTGGCCGGGGATGAACTCACGGAAGCAATTATCGCCTATCTGAAAAAAGTCCATAACCTGATTATCGGGGAACGTACGGCCGAAGATATTAAAATTCGCCTTGCTTCCGCTTATCCCACCCCCGGAGATGAATTTCCTCCTCTGGAAGTGCGGGGATTGCATCTCATGTCCGGTTTACCCCGCACCGTGACCATCAAAGCGGAAGAAGTGCGGGAAAGTATGGATGAGCCACTTTCCGTGATCGTTGATGCGATCAAACGTACCCTAGAAAAAACTCCCCCCGAATTAGCTGCCGATATTATCGATCGCGGCATCATGTTAGCGGGAGGAGGTGCTTTATTACGGGGACTCGATCGCCTAGTCAGTCACGAAACCGGTATCGTTACCCATGTCGCTGAAGATCCGCTGCGCTGTGTGGTCAAAGGCACGGGAGAAGTGTTAAAAAATCAGAAACTCTTTGAGCGGATCGTTAATGAAACAACTCGCAATGTCTAAAGGTCACTAGGATCGGTTAGCCGTTAGCCATCAGCAGCGGAAAAATGGACGGATTCTCACTCTACACAGTCAAGAGGTTTTTAATCGCTCATGTATTCAGCACGACGAAAATGGACACAGCAGGGATGGCGACTTTTGCTGCTCGCTGCCGCTTTGGGGGTAGCTTGGTACATTCGCACCTATCAAAGTGGGGCGATTTTAGAATTGTATGGTTTATTAACTCGTCCTTTTCAGGGAGAGGAAACTAATCTGCAAGAGCAACTTCTGGCCGATCAACGGGTGCGAGAATTACAAAATCGTTTAAGTGAAGTCGAATATCAAAATCAACAATTAAAAAAACAGCTTGGTTATTATCAAACCCAGAAAAAACCCCTGATTTCTGCCCCAATTATTGGCCGCAGCGCCGATGATTGGTGGCAACAGGTAATTATCGGTCGGGGTAGCGCCGATGGTGTGGAAGTGGGTGCTTCGGTGACGGGAATTGGGGGTTTAGTGGGACGGATTACGGAAGTTACTCCCCACACCAGCAAAGTTTTATTGGTCAGTAATTCCCAAAGTCGCATCGGAGCAACGGTGAATCGTAGTCGGGCCATGGGTTTAATTCAAGGTCAGAATTCCCAAGTCGCCACCCTGCGCTTTTTTGAAAAAGCTCCCGATGTCAAACCGGGAGATGTGGTGACAACTTCGGCTTTTAGTAGTCTTTTTTCGCCGGGGTTGCCCATCGGTCGCATAATTTCCCTTAATTTACAGGAAAATCCCGCCCCCACCGCCAAAATTGAATTTACCGCCACCGTGGACAATCTCGAATGGGTGTTCGTTCACCCGCAACCCCAGCAGTGAGAGGGGGAATTATGCTGAAATTAAGCCGTTTATCAGCCCGTTCTCGTTTTATACTGAATATTTTAGTCACTATCGCTTCACTGCTTCTCTGTACCTTTCTTTCCTTAATGCGGCTCCCCGGTATGGAGATTTTAGGCATCGCTCCCAATTGGTTACTGATTTGGTTGGTTAGTTGGAGTCTCAATCGCTCTTGTCTCGATAGTGTGGTGGCTGGATTAGCGATCGGCACTATTCAAGATAGTCTTACCTCTAATTATCCTTCCCATATCATGGTTTTTGGTCTGATCGGCTTCCTCACTTCCCGTTTACACCGACAACGTTATCTCAAAGAAGAATTGATCGCCGTGGTCTTAATTGTCTTTGTTATGACTTTAATCGCCAATGGTGCGATCGCTTTTCAATACTATCTACAAGGAGGCAAAAATCCCACCGATCTTTGGCTCGATTATCAACGCATTGGCCTCACTTCTGCTCTGCTTAGTAGTCTCTGGACTCCCCTCGTCTATTATCCTCTCCAGCAATGGTGGCGACAATTTAGCAATCTTTAAGGAGACAGGAGACAGGAGACAGGAGACAGGAGACAGGAGACAGGAGACAGGAGACAGGAGATTATTTCTATTTACTCTTCCGACACCCTACAC